>CAYFVX010000019.1:0-15152 GCA_964346425.1 uncultured Chloroflexaceae bacterium
GTAGAAGGTGGCTGGCGGTTCGGGCGCGATTCCACTTACCAGCGCATTGTTGTACTCTTCCTCCTCCTGGCTGGCTCCCTTCAAATAGACGCTCAACGCACGAGTGACGTACATCCAGTAGCCTTGCGCAAAATGCAGCCGTTCCAGCGTATGCAGCAGTGGTTGCAGTTCGTCGGGGACGTCGGGGTAATTGTTGGCATAAATGGTCCAGCCATCCGCAGATGTTTCTGGCTCGTAGCTATAGAGCAACCAGGACTCATTCTGGATAGACGCCATTGCTTCCTCAACCGGCCGACCATCTTCAACGCTCACCGGGTAGGAGAAGAGATTCCAGCCGACACGGGTGAGTGGTACTTCGATGCTG
The DNA here is from genome assembly GCA_964346425.1 of uncultured Chloroflexaceae bacterium. Taxonomy (GTDB): domain Bacteria; phylum Chloroflexota; class Chloroflexia; order Chloroflexales; family Chloroflexaceae; genus JAAUSY01. The sequence goes on from CAYFVX010000019.1 coordinate 365, forward strand.
GACATGATCATGTAGAGGCCCGGCCCCTGCGTGGGCGCGGATGCCATCTTCTGGTTGGTGTCGAGCAAGGTATTCTCCAGTCGTTGCCATTCGCCTCCAAATGGGCGATAATAGATCTTGAGCCATTGCTCTTCGCCATCTGGCACGTCGCTCTGCTGGTAGCCAATGCTGATGGATGTTTTTTCCAGGTCGGGCGCGTTGGGCGAGGCAGAGATGCGGTATGCCTGCCCGACCGGTGTAGTCCAGGCGGGGACATCACCTGCATTGGTAGCGGTCTGCATAGTATAGAACTCGCCTTCGGCAAATTCCAGATTGTCGCCAAACAGCATCACCTGCCCATCGGAGGAGACGGCTGGCGAGGAGCGGGAACGGCGCCCACCACTGCGCGAACGACGCCCACCACTGCGCGAACGACGCCCGCCCGGATTGCCGCCCATAGCATAGTCTACTACCAGTTCACGCCGCGCTGTTGTGTCACTCTCTGCTTCATCCACCCAGATATGCACATAGCCCTGAATGACAGGTTCAGCAAGCTCAAACGTCCCGCTATACATGCGGCTGCTGCCAGGTGCGGATACTTCGGTGAGCCTTTGCTCGTTTTTACCCGGCGCAAGCTTTTCGCCAGAGGGATAGAGGCGAGCGTGTAAAGGTTCGTTGGCTGGCGCGTTGATGACGTTGATCCTGATGGTGCGTGAGGTCACGGGTGTTACCACAATATCCGGTTGCCAGTCTTCGATCTGGTACACTCTGAGTTGCTCATCCCCCTGCGCAATCGGGTCGTGGCATCCCAGACGGTTGCGGGTTGGCTCATACATACAGAGGCGTCCGCCAAGGCGTGCGCCCCAGGCGGTCACCTGGTCGCGCATCGGTCGGCCCAGGTCGGTGATCCACTCGTTCCCCTGCTCGTCGTGCTGGAAGAGGAGGGCGCGTGTATTGCTTTCTGGCAATGGGCTGAGTCGTGCCCCATTTTTATCTTTGAGATAGAAGATGGGGATATCCAGCAGTTCGGTATCGGTAATGGGCATCACCTGCACATGCGTCACGTCCAGCGGCAGGATCGTCGGGCCGGTGTTGAGTTGTTGAAAACTGCTCTGGGGAGCGTGCAAGAAAGGATAGAACGCGGTAATCGTTTCCCAATCGGAACGGCCGGTTGAGACGTTGGAAAAGGTCGAACGACAGGACGGTAGCCAGCCGCTGAGCGGGTGGTATTCACTATAGTCGTCGTTATACTGGTCACTCATAGCTCCGGGACAACCTTCCACCGAGACAATGACACCCTGTTCATCCAGGCCGACATAGTTGTCATCCAGGAAGAGCGCGTAGTGGCCCAGCTCGTGCGCGAGGGTGCGCGGCCAGTCTTCGCTCAGGTTGCCCTCGGCACCACCAAAGCGGTTCCAGACTGCGCCCATACGTACCTGCCCCGGCTCGTAGGTTATGGTGACAACATCAGTCGCATAGTTCTGCGGATAGGGCAGTTCGCCGATTTCGATCCGTTCGGAGAACTTGTCATCGGTGATACCGCCCTGGTTAGCATTGGGGCGCAAATGATTGGTGGCATAGATGCGAATGTTGGACTCGTGCCAGAAGAGGCGGTCGTGATAGACGGTGATAGTGCCAAGTGCCACCTGCCCGTTGGTCCAGTCATAGAGCAGTTCCGCGGTGCGTTCCAGGTCATAGCGCAGGCGCGACAGAAACTGCTCATCCTGGCTGGCGTCCCATTCCAGCGATACTTCCAGGTCAAACAGCATCAGCGGGTTGTCGGGCGAGACGGTCAATGTTTGCACACCCAGATTATTCTCATCAACGCTGGCATAATCGAGTGCAGTCTGGTTTGGTTTCGCACTCGTGTGATACAGGGTAGAGCTATAGATTTTGCTTTCCTCGATAGGCAACAATGCAACCAGCCGATCCCCTTGCTCAATCGATTTACGCCCCTGCAAATAGCCCTGGCTGTCTGTTGTGAAGGGTTCGCCACGATCACTGGCGAGCGGTGTTGCATTGCTGGTGCGTCCGCGGAACAGGCGGTAGACAAATGCTCCAACCGCAGCCGTGCCGTTATCGCGCAGGACCTGCACCTGCGTGCCGCGCACGCGCAGCGGGAAGGTATCGGTTGCATACGAACCATGCATGTAGGGACCTGGGATGTGGTTTTTCATGGTTTTCGTAGAAAGTTTAGGGATGGCAACCAGGCGGAAGACCACATTGTCACTTTTGCCCATCACCCCGCTGGCGTAGACATCCCAGGTGTAGGTATGCGTTGTGCCACCGGGCGAGGTAGCGAGCGTACTTGTCTGTGTGTCAGTGGTAGCAATGGCAGGTAGCCAGTTGTCGCCGCCATCCAGTGAATAATATCCCTTGATTTCGCGCACCGGTAGACTGTCGGGGTGCATCAGTGTATAGGCAAACGGAATGTTTCCGGTTTCCCAGATATGCGCAGATGCAAAGAAATTTGCACTGGCGGTCTCTTTGCCAATGGGGGTTGTAATATGCACACGCGGCACGGACCCGATACTCTGACTGGCGTCGCGGCGGTTGTAGTAAACGGCGGTACTTAGCTTTTTCCCTCCTGTCTGCGCCAGGTCCAGGTCGCCATCATTATCCACATCACCCCATGCCACGCTGGTGACTTCGGAAGAATTTTGCCCCGACCAGGATGCGTTGTTACTCAACACATCTTTCTCGTTGCGGTAGACATGTGCAGGTTCATTGTAGTTGGCTGTGGCGAGGTCCAGGTCGCCATCGCCATTCACATCACCCCAGGTAACGCTCAGAGTCTGTTCTGCTTCGAGCGAACGCCAGGTGCTGCGGTCTGTCAGCATGCCATTTACGTTCTCATAGAGCTGGTTGGGTTGATAATTGTTGCCGACCGCCAGGTCCAGGTCACCATCACCATCTACATCGCCCCAGGCAATGCTGGTGGTGTTGTCTGCTTCGGCGGAGGACCATACAGCATTCGTCCGTAGTCTTCCACCATCATTCAGGTAGAGCCGATTGGCTTCGCTATAATTGCCAACAGCAAGATCGAGGTCGCCATCGCGATCCACATCGCCCCAGGCAATGCTCATGGTGGCATCGGTTTCTGCACTGCCCCAGATATTAACATCCTCACCACTATAAACATAATCTTTGGGCAGCATCTTATTTTCATTGAGATAAACGCGGTTTAGCTTACCCCTGTTGCCGACGGCAAGGTCCAGGTCACCATCGCCATCTACATCCCCCCAGGCAATGCTGGTGGTTTCTTCAGATTCAACCGACGACCAGGCAGCAATGCTGTTCAACGTGCCATCGTTGTTCAGGTAGAGGCGGTTTTTTTCACCATTGTTGCCAACGGCAAGGTCCAGGTCACCATCGCCATCTACATCTCCCCAGGCAATGCTGGTTGTCCTATCTGCTTCATTGGATTCCCAGAGAGCCTGGGTATCCAGCTTTCCATTGTTGTTAAGATAGAGTTTGTTGGTTTCCTTTTTAGTTGTTGAACCCCCGCTACCATTGCCAATAGCAAGGTCCAGATCACCATCATTATCCACATCGCCCCAGGCTACACTCGACGAGTTCAGGTCTTCAGGGACGGTCCAGCCAGTCTGCACTTGCAAACCGATGCTCTCATTACGATAGATATGATTGGGTTGCCCTTCATTGCCAACGGCAAGGTCCAGGTCGCCATCGTTGTCTACATCTGCCAGGGCCAGACTGCTGGTCTGATCACCCTCAGATGTCCCCCAGGTCATGCTGCTGAAGATAGACTTGTCACCAGTATAAAAATAGAGTCTATTGAGAGCTTCCTTGTTTCCAGCAAGCAGATCGAGTTTGCCATCGCCATCCATATCCCCCAATGCGATGCTGGTGGTTTTGTCGGTATCATCTGATGACCAGAAAACTGTTGTTTGAAGCGTGCCATTCACATTACGATAAAGCCGATTGGGTTGACCATTATTGCCAACCGCAAGATCTAGTTTACCATCGCCATCCACATCCCCCCATGCGATGCTGCTAGTATTGTCCTGTTCGCTTGATGACCAGAAAGCTGTTGTTTGCAGTGTGCCATTCACATTACGATAGATGCGATTGGACTGACCATTATTGCCGACAGCCAGGTCCAGGTCACCATCGCCATCCACATCCCCCCAGGCGATACTGGTGGTACAATCCGACTCTTCTGATGACCAGGATGCTCTCTCTTCCATTGCTCCACTTTTATTGAGATAGATACGGTTGGACTTACAAGGAGGCGTTTCTGCAAAGCTACTGTTACCAACGGCAAGATCCAGATAACCGTCACCGTTTACGTCCCCCCAGGCAATGCTCGTTGTGTCATCATCTTCTTTTGAGTTCCATACTCCATCAGTCGTCAGATTGCCCTTCTCGTTACGGTAAAGGATATTGGAGTTACGAGCAATGCTACCACCCAGAGCAAGATCCAGGTCGCCATCGTTATCTACATCTCCCCATGCGATGCTGGTGGTTTTGTCTTGGGAATAAGTAGATGATCGCCATACGAGGGTGGATGATAGTACACCATTCTGGTTCAGGTAGAAACCTGATGATGTTCCATTGTTGCCAACGGCCAGGTCTAGATCGCCATCGTTGTCCACATCCCCCCAGGACAGACTTTTTGTGGGATCATTTTGGCTGGAGAACCAGACTGGAAATTTGCTCAAGATTGTACTACTGCTTTGCGCCCGTACTGCCTGTGGTTGCATAGTGACCAAAGGTGTCAGCAGGCTTGCCACCAGTAGCAGCAGAGAGAGCAGGGTGAATGTACGGAATAGTCGGTTTTTTCGTATGGTTTGCATACTCATTTCTCCTGTCGTTTATGAGTTTTCCCGAATGTAATAAACTGTGTTGCACACGGCAGAAACGCGTGCAACCACGTTCCACGTCTTTGGAGTAGGGAGTATGGTTCTTTCGACGAAGTCAAAAAAAACATACTCCCTACCAATACATCTGCCTATGTCTCGTTTCGAGGACAAGGTTCGCGCATTTTACCGTTTTATAAGAGGTAGACAGATATAATCGTCAGGTACCGGACCATCGGTGTAGTAATATTCCTGATAGCCAGCATTCCAATTTGCAACATGCAGTATATCGCTCACCTTCTGAATAGATTGGGCAGAGCCGGGCATTGGTATTTCCTCTTGCAGGACAGGATTCGCAGGGTTGCTTATATCAAACACCCGCACCCCAAGATTTGTAATGGTTAGATAGACTGTATCATCTTCCAGGGCTAAATCCAGGGGTTCATATGGACTGGTATCTCCATAGCTGAGCAACTCCGGGGCTGTGGAGTTGGCAACATCAATAATCCGTAAACCTGTCGGTCCGTTGTAGTCAAATGGCTTATGGATGTCTATGACATAGGCTATCTTGTCCCTGACCTGCACGCTGTGTGCTGATCCCATTGTTGTTGTATCATATTGGTATTCGCCTAGTAGCTTTATATCTGATGGATCTTCCACATCGAGAATAATCAATCCAGACTCATCAATAGAAACAAGATCACCCACACCATACACAACATAGGCAATGTTATTCTGAACAATGATCCCCATTGATTTTAAGCGATTAGATATTTCATACTGTCCAATAACCTTCGGGTGGGTAGGAGTGCTGATGTCAAGAATGCGCAAGCCTCTCCCTGCTTCAGCAGTATAAAGGAGTACATCCTGAACACATATATCTACAACAAGACTGAAACCAGTTTGGTAGTTGGCAAGTAGACGTGGTGCAGTGAAATCTTGTACATCAATGATGTTGAGTTCATCGCCTATAAGATAGGCTGTATCACCATCCACCATCACTTTATCCACAAAAGACATGGTCGTATTGGTTTGTCCACCAATATAGGTCGGTGCTACCGGGTCGTTGATATCCAGGATTTCAAACCCCTTGATACCTGCTGCCGGGAATGCACGGTTATCAACAATGGACATCCGTGAAACACGTCCGTATATAGAGTATTCGGAAGATGGTGATGTTTCATGCAAAGCAGCGAATTGTGGATTGGTAGGGTCGCTAACATCGAGAATATCTATCCGATTGAGTCCGGTTGCTACATAAACGTAGTTCCCGGTGGTCGCAATATGCGTACTGAAACCTTGCCATTCGGCGGTATTGGTATAGACTGATTGTAGCGTGGGTGAGACTGGATTGGAAACATCAATGATTGACAATATTGTGTTGGAAGATAAAGCTGGGTTTGAGATATTATAGACGAGATCAGATGGGCTTGAGATGCTATAAACGAGATCATTCGCAACAACTATGTCATAAGTCAACAACTTCTCATTCGGAAGTTGATACCAACCAATGGTCTCCATGAATGTTGTACTGGCAGGATTCACATCAACGATGACAACATAGTTCCTATAGCCAATATAGATTTTGCCATTTTGTACCATGATGGCATCTCCTGATATATGGGTGGTTTCTCCTATGATGGTAGGAGAAGCAGGATCGCTCATATCTAGCACAGACAATCCATCCTCAGTTGCTAAATAGGCAGTGGTCTGGTCTATATACATACCCCAGACGGGAGAAAATTTATTCCGTTCCTGCGGAGCAGAAGGGTTACTGATATCAAGAACATACAGGGTATCATTGACCAGAAAGTAAGCAAGCGTTCCTGCAACCTCTACTTCCAAAACTGCGTATTGCTGGACGGTATAATTCCCAAGCAGTATCGGAGTAGTGGGTGTAGATATATCATAGATGTGCAATGTTGAGGTAGATGCAGAATCATCAATGGTTTCTTCATCATCTCTGTACTTGACATTCTGGATAGCAACGTAAGCAGTGGTACCAGCCACAGCAATATCTTCTACCATATTGACGGTTCTGAAGTCGCTGTGGACTGGAAAAGTCCCCACCTGATTGTTCTGCTGATCAATGATGTGCAAGCCATTTTCTCTGGCTGCGATGTAGGTTTTCCCATTGTCAACAGACACATCTGAAATCTGTCCTATCACAGTGTAGCTTGCGAGCGGTTTAGGATTAACTGGTTGACTCACATCAACAATAAACAATCCTCCTGTATCGGAGACAAAATAAGCCTGTCCATTCTGCACAACCACATCTTTTGTGTCACCGGATACAGAATAACTGCTGATGGGATTAGGGCTTGATGGATCACTAATATCTATAATCTTCAACTCGTTCCCTTGAGCCACATATGCCAACCCATCCGCAACAAACAGGTTTTGAACAGCAGCGAGTCCTGTATACGTACCAACAACTGTTGGTGCAGACGGATTACTCACATCAATGATGTGTAATTCATCATTTGGTAAGTCTGGATCTACATCGGGAACGTAGTGTGTCATGTATATCTTGTTGTCTACCAGTTGCAAGTTCCATGATTGTTGTGGGGTGGCATAGCTGCCGATCAATACAGTAGCAGATAGGTTGCTCACATCAAGCACCAGCAACCCCAGGTAATAATCCGACACATAGGCGATGGAGTTGTCTACCTGCACGCCGGTTATTGCGCCAACATCCGTATAGCTGCCGAGCAGGGTTGGTGTGGTCGGATCACTCACGTCCAGAATGTGTAGACCGCTGAGTGCATCGGCAACATACACCCGTTCGCCTACTGCATCAACACGCAGAGCCTGACCAGGGGTATCATAGCTCCCCAGGATGTGCGGGGAAGCCGGGTTGCTGATATCTACAATCTGGACACCACCTATCTCGTCATTAGCTACAAAAAGCAGCGATCCCTCAATATCCATGTCCCACACCATGTCCGGCAAACTGATTGCTGCCAGTTTCTGCGGGTTTGTGGCATCGCTGACATCCAGAATAGTAACGTTTATTCCCTCGCCAAGATAAACGATGTTATCTTGCATGGTGAGACCATAGCACGACCCGCCCATGCTGCTTACCATCTCAACCCCTGCGAGCGGGATATCGCCAGGATTTTCCTGGGCCACCAGCCGCGGGGCGCTGCTGAAGGGATTCGGGAACTGCTCGTTCTGGTGCAGGTGTGATTGCTGAAACGCAGTGCGGCTGTCCATGCGAGTCTGTTGCTCCTTCTGTCGCAGGCGAGTGGCTTGCATGGGCATAGTGAGTGCTTCCGTGCCTGAAACCAGAGCAGCGTGATCGGGGGAATTGCCCGGCTTGTTTGCCTCCTTTTCCACTGCTACAGGGAGCGATGTTGGGTGCGCAGGTCCCTGCGAGAAAGCCACCGATGAGAGCGAGAAAACCGACAACGTCACGAGCATGAGTAAACCCCATTTCAATCGGGTATTCATGGCGTTCATCCTTTCGTGTGCAAGCGTTGTGGTGGTTGCCACAACTGCTGCAAGTAGGAATAGTTTGAACCGACAGGCGAACAATACCCGCCAGGTTTTGCAGCGTTGTTTGTGCGATGCTGGCGCGGTCCAGTCAATCAGGACACGACTGTGTTGATATTCATAGGTTGTGCCTGTTCAGAAATAGTGTGTGCAGAACCTCACGCAAAGGTGCAATGATGCAAAGGATTGGGCAGGGCAGCAAACTCCTGTTTGTTTCTATAGCTGGTACTTCTATTATGCACAAGATGGTTGCGGAAGAATCTCCTTTTCTGATGAAAAACCGCCAGATAGGATGCGGAGGAATCTCCTTTCCTGGTGAAAAACCGCCAGATAGGGTGCGGATTTTTTGTGTCTGCTCCCTGACGGGACTCGGTTGCTAAAGTCCGGGCAGAGCCTCGCGCAAAGGCGCAAAGACGCAAAGGTCCGCGCAGGAATTTTCACCACAGATGAACACAGATGAACACAGATTGCTCTTTACTCTTCTTTGCATATCTGCATCTCCGCGTTTCATTCGTAAATCAGGCGAACATGATGGCAGTCCGTGTCTGGACGGTCTAGCCCATGCTTGTACTTAGCGCGTTCACCTCCTCCAGGTCGGTGGTGGCACCCAACTGCTCAAATGTGGCGTGTGCGGTGTGTAAGAGGGTGCGTGCCTGCTCATAGTTGCCTGCTTCTGCCAGGCTGGTTGCCCATTGTCGTTGGGTGCGGGCTGTCTCATAGGGGTCTTCTTGCAGCAGGTGCAGGCTTTGCTCATAGGCGTGCATAGCCTGGGTGTGCTTGCCGTGGGCGTGCAAGACCTGCCCCAGCACACGCAGGGCCAGGCCGGTGTCAAAGTCAGATTCGACGCTGCGGGCAGTTTGTTCGGCACGCTGCGCAAGCTCCATGGCTACGTCCATCTCGCCGTGGGCTAGAGCGACGCGTGCCTGCAATCGGTAGATCTCAGGTAACTGGTCGCGGGCGTCGAACTCGTGCGCAAGGTGGACGGCCTCCGCCAGCAAGGGCGCAGCTTCGGCTGGCTCTGCCCAGCGGATATGCAGGTCGGCGAGGCTGGCAAGGCTGGCTATTTCAAATTCGCGCAGGTTGACGGTGTGGGCCAGTTCCAGGCTGGTAGAGAGATGTTTCCATGCGGCTTCATGGTCACCCTGGTTCATCATCACGAGGCCAAGATTGAGATCGGCGGTGACTTGATGGGTGATGCTGCCCAGTTGGATTGCCATGTCGCGCATGGTAGTATATTCTGCGATGGAGCCAGCCCAGTCGCCTGCCAGCCGCATTTCGTAGCCCAGATTGCCGCGGATGCCCAGCATGCCCCAGTAGTGATGCACCTGTTGATAGATGTCGTATGCCTGCTGGTAGCAGGCTTTGCCCTGCGCAACCTCGCCACGACAGCAGGCGACAACACCCAGGTTCATCAAGACATCCGCCCGCGCGTGCAGGTCGTCGTCAGTCAGCAGGGCCATGCTCTGCGTAAGTTCTTGTTCTGCCTGGGCATAGTCGCCCAGCGCAAGGTAGACCGAGCCAGTGCGATGGTGCATGAGGGCCTGTTCGTGTTGCGCTTCTGCAACGCCTTGCAGTTTTTCCTTGCCCTGTTCAAGCCATTGCAGGGCGTCATGCGGGGCTTCATATTCCAGCAGGCTGCCCATGCCGCGGCACGCCTGGCTCCAGCGCAAGCGGATCTCTGGCGCATCTGCGCGGTTTTGCAGCAGGTTGATGGTCTCCTGGTAGGTGGTGCGGGCCTGCTCGCTCTTGCGCTGCAAAGTAGCGACCTTGCCCTGCGCCAGCAGCACGTCTGTCTGCTGTTGCCAGTCCAGTTCCGTGCGGTCTATCTGCGCGAGCAGGCTGCCGAGCGAGCCGGCTTCGCCCTGGTTGATGAACTGCCAGACGTGCGCGGTTGCCAGTTGTGCAGCCTGCTGTTCTTCGCCCGCCCGCAGCAGGTGGCGGGCGGCTTTCAGCCAGTCTGCTTCCTCGCTGTAGTAGTCGGCGGCGCGGCGGTGCAGTTTGCGCCGTTCTCGTTTGCTCAGCGATTCGTAGTAGAAGGCTTGCAGCATCGCGTGCTGGCGATAGAGGTGAGTACCATCGTCGGAGGATTCGCTGACGATGATGAGGTTGCGCAAGCGTAAATCGCTCAGGATGCGGCGCAGGCGACGTTGTTCCACGACTGCTTCGATGGCGTCACGCGTGCCGGGGTGCCCGCCAAGAATGGCAAGTCCTTCCATCACCTCGCGCTCGTTTTCGCTCAGGCTATCATCCACTTCGCGCAGCAGGTAGTGCTCAATATCATCCGTTTCGGTCAGGTTTGCCAGCAGTTTTTGCGGGTTGCGGGCGTTGCGCAACGCGTCTATGGCGAGCATGAGAAACTGGGCATTGCCTTCGGTGATGCTGTGCAGTTGCGTGACCAGTGGTTCGGGTATGCTGAGGTTCTGGGCTGCCAGCAGTCTCCAGACATCGCTGAGTGAGAGGCCAGCCAGTAGCGACACTTCGCTGATTTTCAGGAACTCCGGCATACAGCGGCTGGTGAGGATGACCTGCGTTTTGCCGCTTTTGGTGATGCGCTGGATAAACGTTTCGAGCAGGTCGCTCTCGGCCATGGCTTCAATGTTGTCGAAGCAGAGCAGCGTATCGTGGGGGGCAAGCATCTGCACCAGGTAATCGAGCAGGGTGGCCGGTGGCGGGAGTTGACCTTCGCCCTGCTGACTGTGTTGTAGTGTTTGCCAGAGATCGTCCTGCCCGTGCCAGGCAAGGAAGGCGGCCAGTTGCCAGATGAGCGTTTCGATGCCTTCATCCTGGTGGAAGGCGTGCCAGAAGGTGCGTGGCATGTTGATCTGCCGCGCCAGCGCAGCCGCCAGCGTGGTTTTGCCCACGCCGGCGGTGCCGACGATGATGGCCTGCCGGGTGGTGGCAAGCTGGTCGGCAAAGTATGCAATCTCTGCGTTGCGCCCGACAAAGCCGCTACTGGTTTGCGGCGGTTGTTCGGGTTCTGGCGGTGGTGGCACCTGCGGGTGGGGTGCAAGCAGCGCGTCAAGCGTGTCGAGAAATTCCTGAGCGGTCGGGCGTGCCTTTGGGTCGTAGGCAACACTGCGCTGCAGCAGATCTTCCAGGGCTGGTGGGGCATCAGGATAAACCTGACGCAGTGGCGGAATGGGAGCCTGGGCACCATGCACGATAGCCAGGTAATCCGACGCCTGGGCTGCGGGTTTCTGCCCGGTGAGCAGGGTGTACAGCGTTACTGCCAGCGCGTAGATGTCGGAGCGGGGTTCGGCGCGACCCCCCCATTGCTCCGGCGGGGTGTAGCCCATGGTGCCAGAAATCTGGCTTTTGTCTGAGGGTTGCAAGGGGATGGAGGCGGGGATGGCTCTGGCGAGGCCAAAGTCTATCAGCCAGATGCGCTCTTCTTCATCAAGCAGAATGTTGGCAGGTTTGATATCGCGATGCAATACTGGCTCTGGCGAGCGGCTGTGCATATAGGCCAGCGCAGAGCAAACATCGCGTAGATAGCGCAGGGTTTCGCGCAGCGGGAGAGAACCGCCTGTTTTGGCCCGTGTGCGGTGCAGGTCCAGTCCCTGGATATATTTCATCACCAGACATTGTTCCTCTGGCAAATACTCGTAAATTTCGGGAATATTGGGATGGCCGGGCGTATTCAGCGAGACCAGCAGGCGGGCTTCACGCTCGAAGCTGTGCAGCACCTGTTGCTGACTTTCTGTGTTCCAGGAGGGTTTCAATACCAGGTGTTTGACGACACACAGTCGTTCCAGCCGGGTGTCGGTTGCAAGATAGGCAACGCCAAACCCTCCTTTGCCGAGGATTTTTTCGATGCGGTAGCGTCCCTGATACCCGATACAATGCCCTGGCGAGAGTTCGTTATTGGCAGATTGGTGCATGAGCGTATCTTTTCAGATGGTCAGTCGGGCAGGTACCGATTGGCCTGAAAACGGTAGAGATTGGGATGGGATTTTGCCTAGTGCTCCTTATTATACCACATAAAGGCTTTCAAGGGTATTTGGAACGTATGATACCAGTGATGAGTGATGAGCGACTGCAATGCGCTTTATCGTAGCAGTTTTCTCAACTATTCACCCGAACATGGTATGAGCCGCGCACGTCAGTAAGCGGATATTTCCCTTTCGTAAGCACATTTTGTCCGCTCCCTCCCGGTCGCGGCTCGTCTGTTTGCCTCATTTCTGAACAGTTACAGTATGAGTACCAGTGCAGAAGTGGGTGAAGGGCCTCTCGCAAAGGCGCAAAGAGCGCAAAGTGTCGGGGTTTGCCAGTGGCAAACCCCGACGTTTTTCCTGCGAACGTGTGCAGTTACAAGTATCAGGTTTTTTGGGGATGTATTTGCAACATAGTAGGATTGGAGGTTGGGATGGTGCGGAGGGGTTTGCCGCCGGCAAACCCCTCCGCACCTGAACATTTCGTCGCCTACCGCTGGATCACGGGCAGGTAGACCTTGCTCGTGCTATCCTCTTCTTCCTCCGCTTCAACTTTGCCCGATTCGGCAACTACCGTCATCTGGCGCGATTGTTCCAGGTCCATGCCCTGCGCGTCGTTCAGGCTAACGCGGGCAATCGTCAGGCTGCTTGCATCGCTTTCGCCAGCAAGACTGGTGCCGGGCTTGATGCGAAGTTGGAAACTTGCGATTGCGGCGGTGCCGTCAAGTGTCTGGTGGCTGGCAAGCGTGAAGCGCAGCACACCCTTGTCCGCATCGTTGCTAGAGGCAATCTGGAAACTATGTGTGCTGGTCGTGTCCGTTAGAGCCACATACTCGCCATTGTCATACGCGACGATTTCAATTTTATCCGGATTATACGTTACCCAGACGTCCCCACCGGCCCAGTTGCGCAGACCGGTGGCGCGGATGGTGGTTTCCAGCACTGTGCCTGGTGAGCCACTGACATCCTGAACGCTGATAGTGATGGGGGTTGCCCCGCTCGCATCATCTTCGGTCGGGGTGGGCCATTCCCCGTGCGCGGCACGGTAGAGGATCATCGTCACGTCGCCTGAATCGACTTTTCCATTGCCATTGGCATCGGCAGCCTGTTGTTCCTTGCTGGAGGCAGGCATAGCACCGCTGGCAATTTGCAGGGTTTTATAGGCGTCTATCGCCTGGATGACGCCATTGCCATCCACATCGCCCAATCCGGCGGAGCCATTGGTGGAGATGGACAGGTGACCATCTTTTACCAGGAGGGAAACCTGTGTCTCGGTGTTTTGGGCCGAATCTTTGACAAAGATATTCGAGCCACCGCTGCCGGGTTGTTGCTCGACCAGATCGAGGGTAAGTGGCTCATCGGTGTCTTGTATGACGTTGAAGACCAACCAGAACAACGATCCGTCCCCATAGAGGGTGTTATTGGCGATGACAGATATCTTGAGACGGCTGGTAGTTGCTGAAAGGGCAGGTGGGGCTATATTCGATTGCCATGCAACGTTGGCGATCATCGGCGTGTTTTGCACCTCGACAAATTCGAGCACGGAGCTATCAAAGTCGAGCCAGATGTCGGTTGATACCAGTTGCATCCCGTGCGCATTGTTGATGTTGATCGGTATGATGATTTGCTCACCGGGGCGTGCTTCCATATCTGGTATGGAAAGTCGAACCTGCCCCAGCGTGGCGCAGACGGTATCACTGGTTGCCACAACCGTTTTATTGGCGTGCAGTCCCGCCACCTGGTAGCAGTAGTCGCTACCGCGCAGCAGAGTGGTGTCGTTATCCAGATAGAAAGTTTTGTTGACACTCGTGACAGGTTCGATCTCCCCACCAGTCCGTCCACGTGCCACCTGATAGGTGGTGACGAGCGGATCGTTACTTGGGGTCCATTCCAATTGGATGGTGTTGTAGCCAGATTCGACCGAGAGCGTGATGGGCAACTCGTCAGGTGCGGGTGTAGCGGTGGGATCAGGGGTTGTCAGCAGCAGTTCCACATCATCTATCAGGAAGGTGGCATGTGGTTCCTGATTGTTTTGTGCCACAAAGAAAATGAGGTTCACCTCCTGGTCGCGGATATCTTCCAGGATGGAGGAGAGTCCGATTTGAACACTATTCCAGTCCGTATTAGGAGCAAAGTAGGGGTCACTGTATCCATAGATTATGGTGAGTTCAGGGTCGGTGATAAATACCATCAGGTTGTCCGGATCGGTAGATGTTTCTTGCAACGCGTCGTCGTGTTGTGTGGTATCACCGTTGATCAGGTGACGGAGTGCCTGTGTTATCTGCTCGTTGCCCGACCCATCCGCAAATTGCAACCCTTGCGATTGCTGTCTGGCAGTCGCTCCACCAGTATCCGGGTTATCATTCTTCCAGGAGAAGCTAAGCGTGCCACCGCTGACGTTGGTGGGGATGGAGAGGGATTGCCATGCCAGTCCATCCTGGCCGGGGAGCGAGGAGAGAGATCCGTGTCCGGAATGTACACCCTCGTCAGTAATTTCCATATCTCTTATCTCCCAGGCACCGTCGTTTTCAAAGCCACAATCCTCAATGTAGTCGTCTTCGC
>CAYFVX010000020.1:0-14966 GCA_964346425.1 uncultured Chloroflexaceae bacterium
GACCGGCGAGCTGACTTGCTCGCAGCCGTTTCCGTCAATGCCGGTTCGGTTCTGGGGTTGGTCATTAGCAAACGGTTGGCAGAAATGATGGGGGGGACGATATGGGTTGAGAGCACGTTTGGGGTTGGTTCAACGTTCCATGTCGAAATTGTGGTTGAACAACAACAGTCTGAACGGAGGGCAACATCACGATCCTCGCTCGCTGACTTGCAAGAGCGATTGAGTAGCCAGGCCACAGATTTTAGCGGCAAACGTGTGCTTATTGTCAATAGCAATGCAACCAACCGCCATATCCTGAACCGCTATGTCGTATCCTGGGGCATGCTGCCAACATCCGTTACCACGGGACAGCAGGCTCTTGATTTGCTTGCCCGCAACGAACAACTTGATGTGCTTATTATTGACACGCAATTGTCGGATATGGATGGCATGGAGCTGGTGCAAACTATTCAGCAGCGAGCATCTGCGAAGCAGGAAGACCAACCATCCGAACAACCGTCTCACCCACCACTGATTGTGTGGACTTCGCTTTTGCAATGGGGCGAGATGTCGCGCAGGCCAGAAGCGGAGCATGCCTTCTTTCTTGCCCGACCTATCCGCCCTTCTTCGCTGTATAACGCACTGAACACCATTTTTCATCAGCAAGCAGAGCAGGAAACAGTTGAACAACCACCCAGATCGGCCCGTGAACTTCGTTCGATCATTGACCCACAGATGGGAAAGCGGTATCCACTCCGCCTTTTGCTGGCAGAAGATAATGCCATCAACCAGAAAGTTGCGCTCCGTTTGCTGGAAAAACTCGGCTATCGTGCAGATGTAGCCGCCAATGGTTTTGATGTACTGTACGCCTTGAAACGCCAGGCATATGATGTCATTCTGATGGACGTTCAAATGCCAGAGATGGATGGGATCGAAGCAACCAAACGTATTGTGCAACAGTGGTCGCCTGAACAGCGACCACGTATCATTGCGCTGACAGCCCATGCGCTGGAGGGTAATCGTGAATGGTTGTTGGAAGAGGGCATGGATGATTATCTCAGCAAGCCGGTACGTATTGAAGACCTGGTCCAGGCTCTGCGCAATAGCATCCATCAAGCACCTATTGGGCCTGCCGAAGAAAACGTATCGCCTGCTGCTCCAGCAGCCAGCCCATTGCCAGAACCCGCACCTGCGGCGCAGGCTACCACAAACCTACCAGTGCTGGACATGGAAGGGTTAGAGGAATTCATGTCGCTGGTTTTGGGAGAAACTCCTGAAAATGCCAGGGAGTTTATTACCCTCTATATCGAAGATGCTGCCAGATTGATTGCGAATATGCACCTGGCTCTTGAACAGGACAGGCTCGAAGATTTTACCCGTGCTGCTCATTCGCTCAAATCGAGCAGTGCGCAGATAGGGGCAATGCAGTTGTCCAGTTTGTGTCGGGAACTAGAAATACGGAGTCGTATGCGCGAGCTTGAGCAAACCAGAGAACTTCTTGCACACGTCACCACTGCCTATGAACAGGTGAAAGCACTGCTGCAGACCAGGCGAGATTAGCAGTTCCCGATAGGATTTTTTTCATTGGCTCAACAACAAACACAACGCCGCCACGCCCGACACCTGATTCTTCGCTATGGTTGGAACAGCACTGCTTTTCAGATATTGAACCCGGGTATTGAACGCTGGTTTTCGGCCGATGGTGAAGCGGTTGTCGGCTATGTGGTGAGTGGTGGATTTCGCGTGGTAGCAGGTGAGCCGGTGTGTCAACCTCATCTTTTGCCCTCCGTGGTCGCTGCCTTTGAAGCGGATGCACAGCAAGCCGGCTTTCGGGTCTGCTATTTCTGTGTACAAGAACGACTGGTAAAACTCCTGACCCCACACGGTTCACATGCATGCATGATTATTGGGGCACAGCCCGTCTGGGAACCACAAAACTGGTCACGGATTATTGCCAACAAATCATCGCTCCGTGGTCAGATTTCGCGAGCACGAAACAAGCAAGTCTCCGTCTCGCGCTGGAGCAGCGAGCGAGCTATGCATGAGCCGAAGCTTTGTGCGTGTCTCAAATCCTGGTTGCAGACTCGCACACTTCCCCCAATGCACTTTCTCGTGGAACCGCAGACGCTAGAATGTCTCGAATATCGGCGGGTTTATGTGGCGGAGCGGGAGCAACAGATTGTCGGGTTTCTGATTGCCTCGCCGGTCCCCTTGCGCAATGGCTGGCTGATTGAGCAGCTTATTCGGTGTGAGCATGCGCCAAATGGCACGAGCGAATTGCTGATTGATGCAGCTATGCGGGATACTGCTGCCAGTGGTGCCGCGTATGTAACATCCGGCCTCTCGCCCCTCTCGCGTCGCGCCGGGTTTCCGCTGCCCTTGCAACCTGTCTGGCTCCGCTTGCTCTTTGCCTGGGTCCGGGAACATGGACGACGATTTTACAACTTTGATGGACTGGATGCCTTCAAAGCAAAACTGTTACCTGACCGCTGGGAACCTATGTATGCCCTGAGCAATGAGCAGCAAATCTCTGCACGTGCTCTCTACGCGATAGCCGGCGCGTTCAGCGGAATGTCGCCATTCCGCTTTATTGGTCAAGGAGTTATCCGTGCCTTCCAGCAAGAAATCAGATGGCTTCGCAAGCAGAAAGAGAGTTGACGCTCTTTCTCCATTCTGCTATGATGCATTGGGCTTGTGGAAAACAAGAGAACCGTGCAAAGTGTGTTCATTATCTCGCTGAATATCTACTATATCAGGTCTGAAATCCCTACAGTTTTTTCTCGTATCATCCAGCATAATACTCGTTGCCTCGATTGGGTACCGCTACTTTGCAAGACGTCTGTCAGGTTGCTCTGCATGCAGTCCTGACTATTTGCAATGAAAGAATCGCCATGTCCAGAAATACCATACTTATCAAGGGAGCACGTGAGCATAATCTCAAAGGAATAGACGTTGAACTCCCCCGTGACCAACTTATTGTCCTCACCGGCGTCTCCGGCTCTGGGAAAAGCTCCCTGGCTTTCGATACGCTCTATGCCGAAGGGCAGCGACGCTATGTCGAAAGTCTCTCGGCGTATGCGCGGCAGTTTCTGGGGCAGATGGAGAAACCGCACGTTGATTTTATTGAAGGGTTGTCGCCCTCCATTGCAATTGAGCAGAAGAGTGCCAGCAAAAACCCCCGCAGTACTGTCGGTACTGTGACGGAGATTTATGACTACCTGCGGTTGCTCTTTGCCCGTATTGGCACCCCCCATTGCCCCAAATGTGGCTGTGAGGTTGGCGGACAAACGGTCGAGCAAATGGTAGACCGTGTGCTCACTCTGGCACCCGGAACCCGTTTCATGGTGCTGGCACCCCTCATTTCACAGCGCAAAGGTGAGTATAAAGATGTTTTTACCGAAGCTCGCTCAGAGGGTTTTGTGCGCGTGCGCGTAGATGGCGACATCCGCGATCTGGGCGATACAATCAAGCTGAACAAAAAAGTCAAACATACGATTGAGGTGGTCGTAGACCGGCTGGTCATTCCCACAACTTCCCCCCACGCTGAAAATGGGCAACAGCAAGCGCAGACGCAGCAGCCGGCGGATGACCAGACATCCGATGAATGGAAAGCCTTTATCACACGATTGACCGACAGTGTTGAAACCTCCCTCCGTTTTGGCGATGGACAGGTCATTATCAGCGTGGTGCAATCGCAACGCAAGCAACAAGACACCCCCGCGAATGCTGACGGGAACGAGCAACCAGTTGATGGGGCAGAACCGTCTGCGACCGAACCCACCCAGCCAAATGAATGGCTCATGAGCGAAACCAATACCTGCGCCATCTGCGGGACTTCATTTTCCGAACTGACGCCGCAAATGTTCTCGTTCAACTCCCCGCAGGGCGCATGCCCGGAATGTACCGGATTGGGCACGCGGCTGGAAGTAGACACCACGCTGCTCATCCCCGATGCTTCCCTCTCGCTGCATGCCGGTGCCGTGCTCTACTGGGGAGAACTGAGCAAAAAACGCGACTCCTGGGCGTACCAGTCACTTGTTGCCATCGCCAGTCACTATGGTTTTGACCTGGATACGCCGTGGAAGGACCTGGCAAAAAAACACAAGGACATCATCCTGCAAGGAAGTGGAAAAGAGCGCATTCGCTTTAACTGGCAGCATGAGCAGGGGGGCCACGGTGTCTTCTATCGGACCTGGGAGGGCGTGAAGAGCGAAATTATGCGCCGCTATCATCAGACGGAGAGCAACACAACACGCGAACACTATGCCCGCTTTATGAGCGAACAACCCTGCCCGACCTGCGGAGGCTCACGGCTACGCACCGAGAGCCTGGCCGTTACGGTTGCGCAGAAAACCATTGCAGAAGTCTGCAACCTGAATATTCACGATGCCTACGACTGGGCATCGCAGTTGTTGCAAGGAGTCCGCCAGGAAGACACCGTCCAGGAAGATAAAGATGGCAAGCAGGAAGCCGGTCTACCAGCGGAACGATTAACCTCGACGCAACTGGAAATAGCCGGCGAGGTTTTGAAAGAAGTGCGGGAACGGTTACGCTTCTTGCAAAATGTCGGGTTGCACTACCTGACGCTGGAACGAGCAGCTCCCACACTGAGCGGGGGCGAAGCACAGCGTATTCGGCTTGCCTCGCAGATTGGGAGTGGTCTTGTGGGGGTTACCTATATTCTGGATGAGCCAAGCATTGGGCTGCACCAGCGAGACAACCGCAAACTGCTCAATTCCTTGCTACAACTGCGCGACCTGGGGAATACGGTAATTGTGGTTGAGCACGACCTGGAAACGATGCAAAGCTCTGATTGGATTGTGGACTTTGGTCCCGGCGCGGGGATTAAAGGCGGCCAGGTGGTGGCGGCTGGTCCGCCGGCGGCGGTGGCAAAGAGCGATACGCTCACTGGCAAATATCTGGGTGGGCAACTTGAGGTAGCTACCCCGACCAGTCGTAGAAGTACGCAATCCGAGCAAATGCAATGGCTGGAGATACAGGGCGCGACGATGAACAATCTGCGCGACATCACGGTACGCTTTCCACTGGGATGCTTTATCACGGTGACTGGTGTCAGTGGAAGTGGCAAATCTTCGCTGATAAGTGAAACGCTGCATCCGGCCCTGGCGATGCAGTTGCACCGGGCGCAGACCCGCCCCGGTCCACACGATGCATTGCTAGGGCTGGAACATCTGGACAAGGTTATCAACATTGACCAGCAGCCGATAGGCCGCACACCGCGCAGCAACCCTGCGACCTATGTCAAAGTTTTCGACCTGCTGCGCGAGTTATTTGCCTCCACGCCGGAAGCCAGATTGCGCGGCTACACGCCGGGCCGCTTCTCGTTCAACCTCAAGGGAGGACGCTGCGAAGCCTGCGAGGGCAATGGCGAGATACGCATTGATATGCAATTTCTGGCGGATGTGTGGGTACGTTGCGATGTCTGCAAAGGCAAACGGTACAACCGTGAGACGTTGCAAGTGAAGTATAAAGGCAAAACTATCTCTGATGTGCTAGATATGGATGTGCAGACCGCATTGGAGTTCTTCGAGAGCGTCCCGCGGGTGCGCCGCATTTTGCAAACACTGCACGATGTGGGGCTAGACTATATCAAGCTCGGCCAGCCAGCCACGACGCTCAGTGGCGGTGAGGCGCAGCGTATCAAGCTGGCAAAAGAGCTGGCCCGCGTTGCGACCGGCCGCACGTTGTATATCCTGGATGAGCCAACAACCGGCTTGCATTTTGCGGACGTGCAAAACCTGTTGCAGGTGCTTCATCGGCTGGTAGATGCGGGCAACACCGTTATCGTCATAGAGCACAATCTGGATGTTATCAAGACAGCCGACTGGGTGATAGACCTGGGGCCAGAAGGGGGCGATGGTGGCGGGCAGGTGGTTGCGGCTGGCACGCCAGAGCAGGTTGCCCAGGCTGATGGATCGTTCACTGCCCACTTTCTGCGCGACCTTCTCGCCCACGCTCCCGTCTCCAATAACGGCGTGGAGTATGGGGAGATAGTGGAAGTTGTAGAGTGAGGGAGTGGAGGATTTTTCGATTGCAAGAACTCCTTTGCGAATCGTAGCAGCGGTTTTTAACCGCTGGATATACCCCCAGTTCTGTCTTTTTCGTGGCAAAACCCACCCGGCTGCTGCACGGTAGATGCTTTACAAAAGCGAGGCTCCTGCGGCTTGTAGCCGCAGCTACGATTCGTAAATCGGGTATTGCAACCTCCAAAGCAAGCTGTTGGTGGTGTCTATTTTGCGGCGTAGCCGCAAAATAGACACCAATCCCAAATCTCCAATCGCAAATCGAAAATGCTATGGCCCCTCGACGAGCATCTCAACATCGTTGGTATCCTCATCGCCGCCATCGTCGGGGCCGTCCCATTCGTAGTAGCCCGTGATACGAATGATGCTGTCGTCTTCCATCCAGTCATCAATGTTCAGGTAGAGGAGTTGGCTCCGCTCTTCATCCTCTTCCACCTCGCCAAAGGAGACCTCAACCTCGCCGGGTTCTGGAAAATCGCTGACCCAATCGCCATGCGGGTGGTCTTCCATACTACTGTCCACTACATTGACCTTTGTATGGTCATAGTAGAGGGAGAGCACCGTTTCCGAGGCATCACCGTCGCCATAGTTCTCTATCTCCATTTCCAGCGGCACTCGCCGTTGCCCCCGCTCGACGCTATATTCCGCTTCCAAATGAATATCTATGTGCGCTTCCTCATCTGGCTCAGGCTCCGGCGTAGGCGTTGGCGGCACGGGTGTGGGGGTTGGCGTATTTGTGGGCGTCGGCGTGTCACTAGGGATGGGTGTATTGGTTGGTGTGAGGGTTGGCTCTTGTTGATAGGCAAGCGGTAGATAGACGGCGGGCAAGGGGGCATCCATTGTCCAGAGTTCGCGCCCGTTGACGCCATCATCCGCGGTAAAAAAGAGGGTGCTATTGACCAGTTTGAGATTGGCAGGCTGCGCACTGCCATCTGTATTGATATCCAGCAACATGCGCGTCTGCTCTGCCGACCCATCGCTGTGCCAGAGTTCAAAGCCGTGGGTGCCATCGTTGGCGGTGAAAAAGAGCGTCTGATAGGCGGCTGTCAGATGCGCGGGAGATGCACTACCATCCATGTTGATGTCCTGCACCATCCGCGTGCCTGCCGATGTCCCGTCGCTGCTCCAGAGTTCCGTGCCATGCGTGCCATCATCCGCTGCAAAGAAGAGCGTACCGTTGAGCACGGTAAGGTCATACGGCTCTGCGGCACCATCCTGATTGAGGTCGAGCAGCATGCGGGTACCGCCTGCGGTACCATCGCTCCGCCAGAGTTCGCGCCCATGGTCGCCATCGTCTGCACTGAAGAAGAGCGTATCGCCCAGCGGTGTCAGATCAAACGGCATACCATCACTGGCGGAGTTGATTTCCAGCACCATCCGTGTGCCATCTGTCGTGCCATCGCTACGCCAGAGTTCAAAGCCGTGACTACCATCATTGGCGGTGAAAAAGAGCGTATCATCCAGCAGCGTCAGTCCCATCGGCCAGGCGTCGCCATCCGGGTTGATGTCTTTGACCATCTGCGTGGTCGTGCCATCGCTCTTCCAGAGTTCCCGTCCATGCTCGCCATCGCTGGCACTGAAAAAGAGTGTGCCGTTGTGGTTAGTCAGTTGGGTAGGGTTCGCGCTTCCATTCGCAAAAATATCCTGCACCAGCGTTGTGCCAGGCGTGGTGCCATCACTCATCCAGAGTTCCCGCCCATGCTCGCCATCATCCGCACTAAAGAAGAGTGTGCCACCAACAGGAGTCAGGGCGCGTGGCTCTGAACTGGCCTGCGGGTGAATATCACGCACAATGGTCGTCTGGCCGGCTGTACCACTGCTTTTCCAGAGTTCGCGCCCATTGGTACCATCATCAGCACAGAAGAAGAGCGTATCATCCAGCCAGGTCAGGCTGGCGGGTTCCGCGTCGCCCTGCGGGTTGATATCCATAACCAGGCTGGTGCCATTGGCAGTACCATCGCTCTTGCCCAGCTCATTGCCAGCCGCGCCAAACGTGGCAGCGAAAAAGAGTTGCTCCTGCCCGACTGTCAACCCATCCGGACGTGAGCCAGCAATGCCAGTGCTGATATCTTCAATCAGCGTGGTATTCCCCTGCGCATCGCTGCGCCACAGTTCGCGTCCCTGCGTCCCATCGTTGGCGGTGAAGAGCAAGGTTCCCATCATATCCGTCAGATTGGATGGGTCGGAGCTCTCGGTCGGGTTGATATCGCGCACCATCTGCGTACCTTGATTGCTGCCATCGGTGCGCCAGAGTTCACGCCCATCGTTGCCATTGTCGGCGGCAAAATAGAGCCTGTCACCGACGACAGTCAATGCGTTCGGGTCAGAACTGAAGTCCGGGCTTATGTTGGCAACCAGGCTGGTGCCTGCGGAGGTGCCATCGCTCTTCCACAACTCCGTACCGTTGACTTCATCAGTAGCTGCAAAGAAAAGCGTGTCGCTCATAACAGTGAGGTGTGACGGCCAGGCAGCATTCTGCGGGTTGATATCTTGCACAATCGTTGTGTTTTCGCTGCTCCCATCGCTGCTCCATAATTCATAACCGCGTTCACCATCGTCAGCGATAAAAAAGAGGCGGTCATTGGCAGGGGTCAGGTACATAGGATCTGCGCCAGCCGTCAGGTGAATATCTTTGAGCATAGAAGTACCTGCGTTGCTGCCATCACTGCGCCAGAGTTCATACCCATGTTCGCCATCATTGGCAACAAAGTAGAGCGTCTGGTCGAAAGCGGTCAGGAAGAAGGGGTTGGCATCTTCGGTCAGATTGATATCTTTGACCTGGCTGGTGCCATCCGTCGTACCATCGCTGCGCCAGAGTTCGCGGCCGGTGGTCCCATCGTTGGCCGTAAAAAAGAGCGTGCCATTGACATTGGTGAAATCCTGCGGCGCAGAACTTTCTTCACCAGCCCGTATATCGGCGACCATTTCTATGGTAGTGGCGTCGTAGGTGGAAACATTATACTTCCAGAGTTCCGCACCATTGCCTCCATCATTGGCCGTAAAGTAGAGCGTGTTGCCTACTGTGGTGAGGTTGCGCGGGTTGGCACTGCTGTCGCCGGTGTTGATGTCGCGCAGCAGCGTGGTGCCCGCGTCTGTGCCATCGCTATGCCAGAGTTCGCGACCGTGGCTGCCATCATTGGCGGTGAAGAAAAGTTCGCCAAAAATGCTCACCAGTTCATCTGGCTCAGAACCACGTGTCGGGTTGATGTCTTTGACCAGTTCAATCCCTGTTTCATCATATTTCCAGAGTTCTGCGCCATTGGTTCCATCATCCGCCACAAAGAAAAGGGTTCCATTGACGGTGGTAAGGTCACGAAAGGTGGTACTGCGGCCGGCGGTGTTGATATTTTTGACCAGCGTGGGGGCTGATTGTTCCGCATGCGTTGGCGGTATGAGGTTGTTGCTCATGTTCGCTACGAGCACCAGGAGCGTGATACCAGCGACAAGCAAAAACGAAAGTGTTTTGGACATAAAGTTGTATTCCTTTCGGAGTCTCTCTTTTTGCGATGAATAGCACGCCTTGCTATTTGCAGGAGAGAGGTAGCAAGAAATGTGCCGGGGGATGCTCAAAGGGGGATGGTAGTGGTCTGTTTGTCCTTTGTGTTTTTGCTCATCAGGTCTTAGATACTGTTCAGAAATGTTTGGCATCCTATGCAGTTCTCAAAAAGCTTCCATGCTGTGCTATAATGCGCTTCCAGAAGTCCTCACGGGCGTGCTCGGAGAATAATTTCTAACCACCAAAGGAGATATTTCATGACAACGAGAGCGGATTATACGCCTGAAGAGTGGGCGATTATTTCCCGGTCAGTCGCGAATGTGGTGTTTGTGGCGTTGATGGCAGATGTCTCAACTATCGAGGAGTTGTATCAGGAGGGCAATGTTGTCTATGGTGGATTGGATGCGAAAATAGAAGCCAATCACGATAATGAGTTGTTGCTGTCTATGGACCGCGAGGGTGACGATGTCCCTGACCCAACTGACCCGGTCCAATCTTTAGAAGAATTGAAGCAGTTTGCCGCGATTGTTGAGAGCAAAGCGCGGCCCGAAGAAGCACGGGGGTTCAAGCAGTTTTTGTATGAACTGGCGAACGATGTGGCAAACGCCTACGCTGAGCAAGAAGGCGTGAACGTGAGCGAGAAGGAAGCAGCGATGCTGGAGGATGTGCGCGTGGCCCTCGGCCTGCCGGCAGAGTGATACTATGTTCGGGTGAATAGGTATAGAACCACCAGGACGCAAAGAACGCCAAGATTCGGGCAGAGAGATGGGAAGATTTTGTTCTCTCTGTGCCTCCGTGTCTTCGTGGTGAAAAGAAACTATTCATCCGAACCTGGTATGATGCGTGATGCGTGTGATGCGTGTGATGCGTGATGCCAGGCTCGGATAAACACATTCACCACCACAAAGACACAAAGAACACAAAGTTTTTGCCTTTTTTCTCTGCTCTGTGCTCTCTGTGTCTTTATGGTTTCTTACAGCATGTTCCCCCGAAACCTTCATGCAAGTTGTCTCTCACTTTGAAATAGACGGTAACTGCGTATGGTAAATCGCCTGGTATTGGAAATGAAAGAAGCCGTCTGCCTGCGCATCATTGGATTTGCCAATCAGGTAAATGTTGGTTCCGAGCATCAGGGCCGACAGGGAGCTCGCACTGGGGGGGAGTGGGGTCTCGAATGAACGCCATGTTTCATCCACCGTATCATAGACCATACCTTTGCCGCTGGATGGATTGAAAATGTAGATGTTTTCAATGACCGTAACAGCGACACAGCCTTGCACCGGTTGGGGCAATGGCGGCAGCGCACGCCAGGGGTTGCTATTCTTGCGGTCTCTGGCAGGTTGATAGGAATGATGGAGCGTAAGCGGTCCAGCATTATTTTGCCCACCGAGCAGATGGATGGTCTCACCAACAATACTGACACTCATTCTGCCACGAGCTTCGGGCATCGGCGTTTGCGCGGTGTCATCCCAGGTTTGCGTATCCGGGTCAAAAACCCAGATATCGGCACGATACGCGGTTCCATCCCAACCTCCAAACAGATAATACTTGCCATTCATCGTCACGGCGGCATACTGGCTGCGCGGGGCTGGCAGATCGGGGAGACTGCTCCACTGGTCGCGGTTGGGATCGTAGGCGATAAACTGCTTGCTGATGTTGCCAGAGGCGAGCCGTCCGCCAGCCACATAGAGCCTGCTACCTATCTCAACCACTTGAATATCGGCAACGGGGGTAGACAACGGTGCCAGTTGCACCCAGCTATTGCTGGCAGGATTGTAACGCTCTACCAGGTCACTGACGCCGTCGGTAGTTTCGCCGCCAATGAGATAGATTTTGCGGTCGTAACTGCCCAGACCAAAGTTCGTGCGTGGTGTGCTCATCGTTGCCAACGTTTGCCATGCACTGGTGCGTGCCGATGACGAGGACGATACCGTCTGTGCCTGTGACGGTGTGGTTGAGGAGGCGGGAAGAGAGGTGCCAATAGCCTGCTGGGATGGCGTGGATGAGGCCACCACATAGACTGCGACTCCTACCGCTATACCTGTGACGACAAGCAGTAGTATAAAGACCCACATGATTGGAAAGCGATGCCAGGGCGGGTGCGCCGGCGTTTGCGCAACAGCAGGCACCTGTTCAGCCGTCGTGGCTGGTGGGGTGGTGACGGTGTCACTGCCAGCCTGCGTTGCCTCTGTCATCACCGGTGTCTCTGCCTGTCGAGGTGCCTGGGTTTCTGGCGTTTCTAGCGTCTCTGGCGTCTCTGGGTTCTCTGGCGTCTCTGGTTGCTGCAAGATAACCGACATCTCCGTTTCTGCGGGGGATGCGGTGACAGGTTCTTCCTGTACGATGTCACGCTCTTCTTCGACAAGCTCTTTCTGAAAGGGCTGCACAACAGCCTGATTTTCCTCCAGCAGACCTGCCCGTAGCGCATAGAGGGATGCTTCGGTGCGCGAGGAGACATTGATTTTGGCAAAGATATTGCGCAGGTGAACTTTGACGGTGTTGAGGGCAATATCCAGTTCGCCGGCAATTTGCTGATTGGTTGCTCCCGTGGCGACGAGTTGCAGGATTTCTCGTTCTCGTTCGCTCAATGGGATGTTGTTGTCATCTATGCTTGCATTCATCATTGAGAAAATGGGATAGTGGTTTCGCTTCCCTAATGTATTACCGAGTTCGACAGGCTACCAGACTGTTTGGGAGTGCTTGAGGCAGTTTCCTTGTTCTTGTATGTATAACTATACCCGAAAGTGGCGTTTCGGACAAGTGGGAATAGAGACGGGGCGGCTTTGCAGCACGCCCCGTGAGTAATGAGTACAGGAGAAAAATCTTGTTGCTATGCGCTATGGTTCATCTGTACCCTCGTCAGGTTCTCAAGCCTGAATTATTGACCAAGCTGCAGACCGCCGTAGTTCCCTGAGTCGAGCGGGGTCGCTGCAGTGTTGGGGTCTTCAGTTGAGTCGTTGACGATAAGAACGATGGGCTGATCGGACGTCACGACGGCTGAACCGACCCAGTCGCCAAGACCTTCCCAGGAAACACCACCGCCGGTGAAGGCACCCTGGTAGATGTTCCCTGAACCATTGGCAACAATATTCACGCCATCGCCAGCAACAACATCATTACCAGTCACATTCCCATCGGAGTCGTAGCGGGTAATCGTGTAGCTAATGTTCACCTGCGCTGCGCTGGTGGAAGTATTCATAATCTGAACACCAGTGGTGGTGTTGTTGAAGTTCGGGAAGTTTTTACGCACGAGCGGCAACGCAAAGCGGGTGCCTGCATCGGCAGCGGTCGCCATGTTATTGGTGGCCTGCGTCAGTGGGCTGAATGTGGCCGGGTCGAATGTACTGTCGTTGATAACACCAAAGAGTGGTTGGTCAGACTCAATCTTGGCAACACCAAACCAACCAGAGAAGCCATACGCAACGCTCCCCTCGTCCCGATCACCCTGGGGCATTGAGCCGTCGGTTGCCAGGAAGATAGCTTTGGAAGAACCGGCCGGCACGGTATCTGACTGGGTGTAGGTTTCTTCCCAGGTGGAACCTTCCTGGCTCAGAAGCGTACCGTCGGTGTAGTAGGTAACTGTAATGTTGGCATCGGTGGCGTTCGTATTCACAAACTGCATCCCCGTATCGCCAGCAAAGTTGCGGCGCAGCAACGGAGCATACAGCGTAGTGGAAGAACTATCGGCAGGCACGCCGGTGAATGCAGACATAACGCCCTGGCCGGCGATGTCAATGAAGGACTGCACGACAACACTGTCACCACTGGTCACTGTTACGCGGGCATATCCCAGGAAACCACCGGGAATACCGTAAGGTTCACCATTGTTTGCCAGGTTGCTAAACGGTGCATCCTTGACATCATAGGTCACTGCCTTGCCGGGTCCAAGCGTCTCTGTTGTGGATTCGCTGCCAGAGTTATCAATACCAATCACTTCAATGGTGAACGTCGTGTCGTTTGACTGGCTGGCATTCTGCACTGTAATCTGGGAGCTCTGATTTGCCCAATCGCGTGTTACGTAAGGCAGAATAACGTCGTTGCCCGGAGCAACCGACGTGTAGTTCCCAACGGCGCTGCTGCCGGTGTAGACTGTCTGCACCATTGCTTCAAGCGGCTGGTCTGCCGTTGCGACGAGCGAATAGGCACCACCCGGTACATCCGTGAAGTTCGGCATGAAGTAGTTCAGTGCTGCTTCACTATCAATGTTCTGCGTTGGCAACGTGTATTCGCCGCTACCGCCAATCTCCTTCAACATCACCGAAACCTCGGCAGTGTCGCCACCGACGTTCTGCATCTGGATACCCGTCTGGACATCCCCTGTCATGTCTGACAGTTCGTTTTCAGAGGGGTCCTCTGCAAATGCCGCACCTGGATATGCAGCAACCATCATAAGGATAGCAAATGCTGCAACCAGTCGTGCTACCAATTTCCCCAACGTTGATTGTGTCATGAACAATCTCCTCCTTTGAATTTTTCTACGGTACGTAAAGAAAGCATGTGTGTTACCCCATTGGCACCACACATGGACAGAGTATAGCATGCTGCCCTGGTGTGTGGAATACCTGAAAAGTACTATTTTGGGCATACCATGTGGGGTACTCTCTCTCAACATCAGGAGTACTTCCTACTACTCCTGATGTTTTATCGTTTTTTACTTTTTGGAAGGGAAATTATGGGTGATACCACTCTGTTCTTTTTGTCACAAATAACCCGAAAGCAGTAGGAACATATGTTTTATTTCTACATTTAGAGTGACATAATAATTAAGGTACCTACCTGACAATACCCGGGTGGTAG
Source organism: uncultured Chloroflexaceae bacterium (assembly GCA_964346425.1). GTDB lineage: Bacteria > Chloroflexota > Chloroflexia > Chloroflexales > Chloroflexaceae > JAAUSY01. Next base: position 14,317 of record CAYFVX010000020.1, read on the forward strand.
AGGTCGATCGTATTATTATGCAAACATGGATAATCGTTAGGATGACCTGTTCATACTATGTTCGCTGATCATTTTTAAACCGTATGCGCAAAAGTCGTGTACAAAATGGGGGACTGGGGGACTTCGTCCCCCATGCGCATGAAGCTAAGCGGTATCGGGATACCGTAGCAGCGGCTTGGATCCCCGCGGTTGCCACGATTCATGTGATGTTCCTCTCCGACAAGGAGTGTGGCTTGCAGACGCGGAAGAAACGTCACATGGGGGCAGATTCCGCGGTTACAAACCGCGGCTACGATTCCCAACGGGGTTCTTGTCCTCGAAAAAGTTTCCACATGTGAGGGCGGGGTCCCCCCTGCTGAGACCCTCACCCCCCAAAGCATATGCGCTGCACCTCATCAAAAAGGCATGTTTAGCTTATTAGCACGAAATCCCGGGAGCTTTTCACTACGTTATATCGTAGCTACATACGCCACATGGAAGAGCGAAGAATAGTTACTCTGGTGGATACCAGCCTGCCCCGCTTTTGCTATGATAGATGCAAGGACAACGCATGAGGTCCTGGAAAATCGAGGAGCATTGAGCATACGTCGCCAGCGGTAGCACCACGAAACATCGTGGACGGCATTTTACCGTGGGGTGTGTTCGTTTTT
>CAYFVX010000021.1:0-14127 GCA_964346425.1 uncultured Chloroflexaceae bacterium
ACTATCGCTGCCTACTGCCAGACCGTATGCAACTCAGCAACCCCTTGCAGAACCATACTCACCGTCTCCTCAACCGCCACCTGCTCGGTCGGCACAGCGAGGAAATAGGGTTGCTCAAGTTGTTGCGGCGGTTCATATGCATGCGCAAGCATATCGAACTCTTCGAGCCGTGCATCCGAGCCAGCCGCACTGTCAGCATCACGCCCGGCAAGCCGTTGCTTGATCGTCGCATCCGATGCCTGTACCTCAAGCATGTAGCAGGTAGCCCCTGCATGCGCCAATCGTTCGTGCATGCGGTCGCGTTCCGCTTTTTCGCCAAACGTCGCATCCAGAATAACCGACTCACCGGCACGTACACGCTGTTCGGCATGCTCCGCCAGCTTGTCATACGTCTGCTTCTTCATCGGCGGAGTATAGAGCACCTCACGCATCTCGTCCGACACCCGTTCATCCACCGGCAAACCAGCCAGCTCCTTGCGGACTACATCCGACGCATAGTTTGCCCAGCCCAACTCACCGGCAAGATGCTTTGCCAGCGTGCTCTTACCGCTACCAATACGCCCCATCACCAGCAACACCGCCGGTTGTGACCCCGCAATTGCATACTGCAACGCCAGCCGAAAATACTCCTGCGCGAGCAAACGACTCTGCCGTTTGCTTGCGTCCGCAACCTCCGGCTCATTACTGCGTATCGTTTCCACTTTGCCCCGCACGTAAGCACGATAGCATTTGTAGAAATCCATCAACCGCAGCATCTCGGCATCATCAAGCAAGCGTGCCATCTGGCCGACAAACACCTGCGCCAGGTCAGGCCGTGCCGTATGGTCCAGGTCCATCGCCAGAAACGCCACATCGTTGGCAACATCAATGTAGCGGAAACGGTCATTAAACTCAATACAATCATAAATACAGACATCTTGCGGCGTGAGATGAATATGCTCTGCATGCAAGTCACCATGGCAGTCAAGAATACGATTTTCTTGAACACGCTGCTCAAAAAGCTGCTGATGGCGGGCATAAAAACTGTTGGTATACGCACGGATACCATCAAACATTGGACGGGTCAGCGTTTGCCCAATGGCCTCTTCGGTTTGCGCAAAGTTTTCATCCGTGCTGATTTTGACATGCTCAAGTTTGCCCCACCGGGCAATCTCGGCAGAAGGCGTTTGCTGCGCATAAAAATCTGCCAGTTTGCGGGCAATCCTGTGCATATCTTCCGCTGCAACTTCATCGTGTTCCAGGAGATGGGGCAGAAAATACCGCGCGTCCATTTCACGCATTTTGACCGCATATTCCACCACCTCCTCGCCAGCCCCAAAAACCAGTTGCCCGGCCAGCAAAGACACCGGCACAACTTCCAGATAGGTCTCTGCACACAAACGCCGATTCAGCACCAACTCCTGTTCCGTAAAATAGCGGCGTTTCTCCAGCGTGCTAAAGTCTACAAAACTCAGATTGATTGGCTTTTTCACCTTGTAGACATAGGGCGAGACAATGATCACAAAGGACATATGCGTCTGCACCAGACGCGCCTCCGCTGGCTGATGAGGATAGGACTCAGGGGCGAGCAGAAAATCGAGCACCTGCTCTTGCGTTATTTCCGTCTGCTGAGTTTCCACAAGTGTTTGCATGGGTAGAACCTTCTCCTTCCTGAAAACATGTTCCGTTTTTACTTGCTGCTTGTGGCATCATAGTCTAAATGCTCTCCGGTAATCCCTGCAAGAAATATGCCGGACAGATGGACAGTGGCAGTTGGCACGCTTCTTGCAACACACCTTTCGAAGGTTACCAAACCATAGGAAAGAAGTAATACGTCTGCCACTGAAGGAGGAAAGATCATATGTTGACAACGGAACAAATCAGAGAATATCTGACGCATCGTATTGCTGAAGAATTTTTGCATGGAAGTAGAATGGAGCTTCGTCATATACAAATGACCGCAGGCTACCTGAAAGCAGCCGCCGAATCGGTTGGCGACAAAGATGCTGCCCACCACTTCCGCGTGCTGGCAGCCGAAGCCGCGAATAAAGAAGAGGAACTTGAAGGAATGGATGCCGACTCCGTCGCATCCTCCATACCCAAGATACTGTGACGCCCCACATCAGCGGGATTTACCCCGCTGCAAATTCCCGCTTGCAAACGGGAAGGAAACGCCCGCAGGCGTGTGCCAGTCTATTCTGGTGGGGTGTATGGTTTTTGCGGCTACGCCGCAAAAACCATACACCCCACGCCAATCGGGTTGCGAGGGTATTTCATCCCCTCGCGCTCCCTGTGGGCCCCCCCGCTGAGGGGGGAAGGGGCGTTCATGAGCCAATCTCGCGCTTTGCAAAGGAAAAAACCGCACGCCAGCGGAAACCTCTTTGTTGCTGATGGGTTGACGGATTTACCGCCAGTCCACCAGCAGCAATGCTTACCCCTCTTTCATAGACTCTAACGAACGCAACGTCTCCTGTATCTGATCAAACTGCTGCTTGACCATATCCCGTATTGGCGTCGGTATCCCCCTCTTCAAAACATCCGCATACTGCTCCTGCACCTGCGTCTCGCTGCCTACACATTCATCCAGAATAAGCCTGCGTCGTGTCCCCGCATCTTCACTTGCCAGCGCAGTCTTGAGATCAAACCATCCCCGTCGAATTGCCGCAACCAGCGTCCCCTCATCTTCAGGCTGCTCGCCCAGACGGATAACCTCTTGCTGCAAATCCGCAGCCATCTGCGCACGCTCTTTCGCATACCGGTGAAACATCGTCGTAAACTCCTGGCTGATGGCTGCCTCCGCAACCTGGCGGTACGCATCCTCGCTATCTTTACAGAGTGCAATCAACCCATTGACCTCTGCAAGAACCTCTTTGTTATCCATAAAAACCTCTCCTGATACTTTTCTGTTTCGTTTCATACCCTCACCTTGCAAGAAGTGTGCCGGCTTGCCTGGCACACTTCTTGCAAACCTCACCTGGAAGCAAACGGTATTCTGGAAGAACACACGTATGCGATTACGAGCGATATGCGACATAACCTTTGAAATAGAAACAGCGACTCCGCTCATTCTTATGCTGCGTCCGCGGAGCGGCCACGGCCAGTGGGTAGCATCTGAAGCATATATCCTGAACCCGGTCGTACCGGCGACCGAGTTTCCCGATATGTATGGCAACCTGTGTCAACGGCTACTTGCTCCGGCCGGCCACTTCGCTATTCACACCGATATGGTAGTAGACACCGCCATATCGCATGACATTGAGCCAGGCACACCATTTACCCCGGTCGCCGAACTGCCGGATAGTGTCTTTCTCTTTCTGCTGCCTAGCCGCTACTGCGAATCTGACCAGTTGCACGGCCTGGCAACAGACATTGTGGCTGATGCGCTGACCGGCTATGACCAGGTGGAAGCAATACGTGCATGGATCTATCACCATATCTCCTATCAGAGAGGGGTGAGCGACACCTCAACCTCTGCGCTGGATACCGCAAACCAGCGTGCAGGCGTCTGTCGGGATATGACCCATCTGGGAATAGGCTTATGTCGCAGTCTGGACATTCCTGCTCGCATGGTCGTTGGCTATCTCCACAACCTCAAACCAATGGATATGCATGCCTGGTTTGAAGCCTTTGTAGGTGGACGCTGGTACACATTCGATGCGATGCAGGCGCAACCAGGGGGAAGCAGAATTGCCATTGCCTATGGACGCGACGCAACCGATGTCGCCCTGGCAACCACCTTTGGTCCCGCAACGATGACATCGCTCCAGGTTAAAGTTGAAGCATTGCAAAGGAATTGATGCTATGGATATGCTACACCGAGAAGATTTGAAAACATTGATTGAACAAAACGGGGGACCCTGTGTCTCGATGTTTCTGCCGATGCAACGCGCCGGCAAAGAAACCCGGCAAAATCCCATCCGTATGAAAAATATGCTTCGTGAAGCCGAAGAACAATTGCGAGCACAAGGGATGAACGACACCGCCGTGCAAGGGATGCTTGCACCGGCGCAAACACTGCTGGATGACTCGGAGTACTGGCTGCATCAAAGTGATGGGCTGGCACTCTTCTGCTCGCCAGAAAATTTCTCCTCGTATCGGCTCCCCGTTGACTTTGACGAGCGACTACGTATCTCAGACCATTTTTACATCAAACCGTTGCTCCCGCTGGTGAGTGCCAACGAGCCATTTTATCTGCTTGCGCTCAGCAAACACTCGGTCAGGCTCTTTCAGGGCAATCTCTATGCCCTCGATGAACTGGACCTGCCCCCAGAGGTACCCACACATATAGAGCAAGTCACCGGCTACGACGAGCCAGAAGAGCAGCTCCAGTTTCGCACCAATGTCCCGGCCGGTCGCGGGGGCGAACAGGCAGCCATTTTTCATGGACAGGGGGAAGACAAAGACCGCCAGCAAACCTACCTGCTCCGTTACTTCACCGAGATAGACCGCGGCTTACAGCAACTCCTGCGTGATGAACAGGCTCCAATGGTATTGGCGGGGGTAGACTATCTGCTGCCACTCTACCGCGAACGCAACTCCTACCCCCATCTGCTTGAAAAAGGCATCGTAGGCAATCCGGAGCCATTGAAGACGGGAGAGTTGCACGCGCAAGCCTGGCAAATCGTCGTCCCTCATCTCAAACAAGCACAGCAAAAAGTGCTTGACCGCTACCAACAACTCATCGCTACCGAGCAAACAACCAGCGATCTCAGAACCATCATACCAGCCGCCCGCTATGGACGCATAGACACGCTCTTCATTGCTCCCGACATGGAAGAATGGGGAACGTTTGATCCTACCAATGACACCCTGGAAATCCATGCAGAAGCCACCACTGGCGATCAAGATTTGCTGGATTTTGCCGCAGTGCATACGCTGATGCATAGCGGGACCGTTTATGCCGTAGAGCGAGACATGATACCCAAAGATGGTCCCGTTGCGGCCCTGTTGCGCTACTAATACCAGTGACGAGTGATGAGCGATGAGTGATGAGTGATGAGTGATGAGCGTCTGCAATGCGCTTTATCGTAGCAATTTTCTCAACTATTCACCCGAACATGGTAGAGACATGGTCCCCTCGGTGGGTTTCACCCCGCTGCAAGTTCCGCTTACAAACGGGCAAAACATGCACACAGGGGCGTGCCAGCCCACTCCAAAAGGGAGCGTGAGGGAACCAGGTTCTCTCACGCTCCCACAGGGGACCCTCATTGAGGGATGCAATCCCATGCGCATCCCCCGTTGCGGAACGCTGTCCCCAAACCCTGAACATGCGGTACAATAGAAAGTGTAAACACACAGAGCGAAAGGGGAGGAAAATCATGAGTTTGTTGCCAACGCTTACCATTGAGCCAGAAGCAACCTCTCCACCCCGCCCACTCCGCATGAGCTACGAGGAATTTCTCAACCTGGAACACGAGGGTGGACTGGTCGAATGGGTAAATGGAGAGGTTATTTTCCACGCTATGCCAAAACTATCCCATCAACGCATCGTGCTGTTTCTGGCACAATTACTCGGTCTCTTTGCGCGAATGACACAAGCAGGCGAAGTGCTCATAGCCCCCTATATCATGCGTATCATTCCTGACGAGAAGGGACGCGAACCGGATATCCTGTTCGTAGCCCAGGAAAACCTGAAGCGCATAACCGAAAAGGAATTGCAAGGACCGGCAGATATTGCCGTCGAAGTCATTTCAGAAGAGAGTGTCAAACGTGACCGCCAGGAAAAGTTTCACGAATATCAGCAAGGCGGTGTGCGCGAATATTGGATGATAGACTCACGGCCTGAACACCAGCACGCACAATTCTATCTCCTGGACGAACAGAGACGCTACCAACCAGTCGCATTAACAGCAGATGGCATCTACCACTCAACCGTATTGCACGGCTTCTGGCTCAAAACAACATGGCTCTGGCAAAACGACCAGGACCCACTGGCAGCCCTGGCAGAGATAACTGGTCCAGAGCGACTAGTGCTGCGAAACGATGCAAGCTGAATAATGAGCCACACTATTGCTTTGGGATTGCGGCCGAGCCGCAAAACACCTGCCGCACCCTACACCGCGGGTTCGTTACCCGGATGTCATCATCTGGTGTATACTAGAACTTTGCAGGTGAACCCTGTCGGGGCATAGCCCCCTCTATGAGTTTCACCTGTGGGAGTATGAGGGAACCAGGTTCCCTCATACTCCCCATTCTGGTGGGGTGTGGCACACGGTTGCGTGCGTTTTTTGCCGTGCGCAAGTAAACCCACCGCAGGTAACACCTACTGAGCGATGATGCCGCTTTGCGCGGCAATCATGCGCCTGCGGCACAGCCCGATATATCTCTGTATGGTGTTTTTTTGCGGCTACGCTGCAAAAAAGCACCATATAGACAGGAACGAAGAGAGACGGTGACATAAGGAAGACAAGCATATGACAGCAAAAGCAACACAGCCCGGCACCGTGGCAACTAACCGCCAGGCACGCCACGAATATCATATCGAAGAAACCTATGAGGCAGGCATAGCCCTCACCGGCAGCGAAATCAAATCGGTACGAGCCGGGCGTGTCAACCTGCGCGGTAGCTATGCCCGCGTTCTCGGCGAAGAAATCTATCTCCACGAAGCGCATATCTCGCCCTATACACAGTCCGGGATATATTTCAACCATGATCCCAAACGCGCACGCAAACTTTTGCTGCACAAACGTGAGATTAAACGATTGCTTGGACTGGTCCAGCAAAAAGGGTTGACGCTGGTTCCCTTGCGGATATACTTCAAAGGGCGATATGCAAAAGTTGAAATTGGGGTTGCCCGCGGCAAAAAGAAATATGACAAACGCGAGGACATGGCAAAACGAGATGCCCAGCGCGATATAGATCGCGCAATGAAAGCTCGAAATGTTGGCAAATCTTGAGTAGTAAGGATAAACAACGCATGGTTCAAACTTTTCGGCGTACCTCTGTATCACATATCACCAGACGCATGCTCAGCGGCTTTTTGCTCCTGCTTGCGCTGAGCATTGGGTTCAATACGACATGGGCCCGGGCACCAGTGGCCCCTTCTTCACAACTCTCGCCCGTTATTGTGCATGGTGGGCGACAACTGATTACCGCGTCGGACTGGCAGCCATTTGAAGTACGTGGCGTGAATTATGTTCGCCTTTCTTCGTTTGACCCGGCCAGATGCCCGGATATTCACTTTGGCGCAAGCGACGTCTGTCCCTGGGACCGACAAGTAATTGCCAGCGATATGGATCGCCTGCACGCGCTCGGTGTCAACACCGTGCGTATTTTTTTGAACTTCTACACCTTTGGCGGATTTCGGCTGGAAAATCCGGACTACAGCATTGAGCCAGCCCTGCACCACCTTGAAGAATTCATCACGATTGCCAACCGCCGTGGCATTTATGTCATGCCAGTCTTGATGGCAAAGTATCCGCAAAACTCCCACTTCGACACCAATGCCTTCTCGATGGTTATGGAATATCACATCACACCCATTCTGGAACGGTTCAACAACCACCCCGGCATTCTTGCCTGGGACCTGTTCAACGAACCAGACATTGCCGGGCCGGTGGATGTGCGCTGTTGGGATTGGGACAATAGCGCGTTTGCGCTCTGCTTTGGGATTGCCGTACAGCGTATGCTCTTCCTCCACATGCTTCGAGATGAGGTCAAACGGCAAGACCTGTACAAGCCGTTGACTATCAGCGTCGCATTCGCCAAAAGCTATTTCCGTCCTTATGGAGCCTATTCTGTCCGGCTGGCAGACATTGTAGATTTCTACTCCTTCCATTATTACGACAATGATCCCTACGACTCCGGTCGCTATGCTGCCCACTGGTACTATGGCGAGGGGTTCCCGCGTGACCTGGAACGCTCAATTGACGAGCTTATCGCGCTCAATCTGGGCAAGCCGATTGTCATTACCGAGGTAGGATTTCCTTCGGATCAAGGTTCAATGCGGAGTCTGGAAAAAGCGCAACAAGATCTGAAAACGACGCTCCAGATAGCGCGTAATAAGCAGGTAAGTGGTATTATTCTGTGGCCCTTTCAGGGAGTACCAGAGTTAATGATAACGGACATGTTCCAGCCGGGGCGGTAGGCTGAGGGGGAGATTTCACCACAGAAAGATATGGGGCTGCGCCGCAGGCGCATATGGTTGCCGCGCAAAGCAGCATCAGCGTCACCGTCTTTGAAAGGTATACCCTTGAGGGGGCATGGGTTTTTCGACTTCCGTCGAAAAACCCATGCCCGGCATCACTGATGGGGAATATGCGAACGACGCAACGGAATATCCGCTTTCAAGCGGTCACTAGTTTCGCCATGCAGCAAAGTCACTTCAATTTCGCTGGGATCTACGGACGGGATATGCCGACTGATAACCTCAGACAACTCATTTTTGAGCTGTTCTATCATATCCGGGGTCAACTTTACCCGATCATGGACAAGCACCGTCAATAACCGCTGTTGAGCGATAGACGCACTCGTTTCGCGTTTTTTCCCAAAGAGGTTTTCGAAAAAGCCCATGGCGTCCTCCGAACAAGGGACCTGGCCCCTATTTCCGTTTTACAAACATACCAAAGAATCGTTCTAACACCCCCGGCTGTTCGGTGAAATCCATAAATGGGACATCTTCACCATTCAATCTGCGGGCAATATTCTGGAATGCTCGGCCGGCCAGGGACATCTGACTAAAAACCACCGCTTCTCCCCGATTGGTCGAAGACAAAATAGCCTCATCTTCGGGAATCGCGCCCACAGGAGAAATAGCCAGAATCTCAACAACCTGCTCCATAGAAAGCATTTCCCCCCGATCAATCAATCGTGGCTTGACCCGATTGACCACCAGCCGGGGGGGACCTTTTTCCACCGACTCCACCAGACCCACGACACGGTCCGCATCCCGAACAGCCGAAACCTCTGGCGTCGTCACGATAAGTACTTCGTCGGCAGCCGCCAGCGCATTGCGAAAACCGCCTTCAATCCCTGCGGGACTGTCAACGAGAACAAAATCAAATGTCTCGTTCATTTGCTTCACCAGCTCAACCATATCATCTGAGCTCACACAATCCTTATCACGCGTCTGAGCCGCAGGCAGCAAATACAACTCCGAGAGACGTTTATCCTTAATCAAAGCCTGGCGTAACCGGGCCCGCCCCTCTATCACATCTACAAGATCATAAACAATGCGATTCTCAAGCCCCATAACGACATCAAGGTTGCGCAGTCCAATATCTGCATCAACAACCGCAACACGTGCTCCGAGCATTGCCAGAGCCGTCCCGAGGTTGGCCGTTGTTGTCGTTTTACCAACGCCCCCTTTGCCCGATGTAATGGTAATGACCCGTGCCATAGCTCTCCTACACTCTTTTGTATACATCCCAGGACTCAACCACAATAGTGTCCTGTTCAATTCGAGCAACCTCTGGCGGATTGCTACTCATCTCTTCCGGCGCACGTGCTATCAAATTCGCAATGCGCAACTGGGTTGGGCGTAAATCTAACGCACAGACCAGTGCCGCTCTATCTCCCAACGCACCGGCGTGAACCATACCCCGCAAACGCCCCCAGACAATAATCGTCCCACCGGCAATCAGTTGTGCCCCAGGGTTTACGTCACCAATCAGAGTGATGTGTCCCTGATGACGAACCACCTGGCCGGAGCGTACTGTCCGGTACAGGAGCGTAGACTCGCTTTCGACAGGTAGCGATGGCTGCACCACTGGTCGGGGCATCGCTCGTGTCGTAAGACCAATTGCACGGGCAGCATCACGACTTTCCCGCATGGTTGTTGCCAGAGAGTCAGGAGCAAGACCATAGGTTTGCATCAAGGTGAGCATCTCAGAAAGTTGCTGCTCATCCACCCGACGATTACCCACTTCAACAATCATATAGGCACCGGCAAAAAAGTTGCCCGCTTGATCGAACTGGGCTTGCAAAGCAGTCAGCACTGAAGACCAGTCAGACGTTTCATCTATAAGGATGCGTAACCCATCCCTTCCGCCTTTAATGTTAATTAAATCGTGCATGAGCATCACAGCCATACTCGCTTTGCAGACCAACCTGCAAACAAACGAGGGATGTTCTCTCTATTGTACATGAAACGCAGATTTATCCGCGGTTTCGCATTACAGGACGTTTACGATATTTGGAACTTTGCCCCAGACCAGTTACCGTGAATTCGTACAAATCACTACCACCATGCCTTTTTTGATGTCTGGATTGGGGTTTGTCATTTTTGCAGCTTCATTGCAAAAACGACAAACCCCACCAGATGGAAGAGCTTTCATTGAGGACTTAGTCCCTCAGTGGGGGGACCCCTCAATGGGTGTCACTTGCGGGTGAGAGAGGGAACCAGGTTCCCTCTCTCACCCCATTCTGGTGGGGTTTGTTGGTTTTTCGACTTCGTCGAAAACAACAAACCCCACGGCAAAGCTGTGGCACGCGGCGGCGTGCGTTTTTTGCCGTGCGCAAGCAGCACACCAGACAGGTGACACCTGCTGAGGGACTTAGTCCCCAAAGATTGCCTGTCTGGTGTTTTTGGCAGCGTAGCCGCCAAAAACACCAGACAGATACAGAGCTACGCCGCAGGCGCATGGTTGCGGTGCCACGCCGCAACTTCATCACCGTGTTTGAACGGAAAACATTGCCATCTCCTGACGATTCTGGCAACCCAGATTCGGAAATGTGCAACACTCGTCCATGACTATAGATTATAGCAGAGAAACGGCTCAATCGTGTGGCATCACAGGACAATCTTCAGTCTTCTCCGAGGGCGGGGAAACCCGGAAGTAGGACTGCATAATTTGCGTAACTGCTGGAACGGCAAGTGTTGCCGAACCATCTTCAAGATCACCAACCCCTTCCAAAAGCACCACCACAGCTATCTCTGGTTGCTCATATGGCGCAAACCCAACAAACCAGGCATGACTACGACGGGCTAAGGTTTCATCAGCTTTCGGAATAAGAGGCCCGTATTCAGCAGTACCCGTCTTTCCAGCAATACGCAAGCCGGAACAATCATCGCGTGCAGCCACATTCAAACCTTCTGTGACCGAACGGCGCATTCCTTCGCGCATAACTGCCAGATATTCAGGCTCCACCGGAATACTCGTCAGCAACTCCGATGGCTGGTCAAACAACACATTTCCATCGCTATCCGTAACCTGCTGAACAAGATGCGGGCGATAGTAGTCACCACCATTGGCAACCGAAGCAGCAGCCGTCAGTAATTGCAACGGGGTCACTTCCATATACCCCTGACCAATAGCCGTATTGTAGGTATCACCGATGGTCCAGGGTTCACGGAGTGTATGCGACTTCCAGAGCGGACTGGGAACCCGACCAACCGCTTCGCCCGGCAGTTTAATAGTTGTCGGTGAACCAAAACGAAACCACTCCAACCCCTCCTTCAACCCATCTATCAGCAACCCATCAATACGCAACGCATCAGGACCAAGATTGATGGCCTGCTGATTGCCACCAGCAACCGAAGCGAAAAAGACATTGGAAGACACTTTCAGGGCATCAGAAATATTGATTTCACCATTATCTTTGGGGTCTGAATTCGGCAATTCAAAGATATGTCCACCACGCTCTTCAAGCACAATTTTGCCCGGATCACGGAGCAACGTGTCAGGTTCTATAACTCCCTTTTGCAAAGCAGTCGCTCCCACAAACTGCTTGACAGAAGAGCCAGGCGGATACTGCCCAGCAATCGAACGATTGGTCAGCGGCGAAAGCCGCTCCAGCTCCTCGCGCAACTCCGGGTCAGATGGACTGAGCAAGTTTTGCAAATCTGCTTGCCGTTCCGGGTCAACCCACACATTATTGTCATAGGAGGGCAGACTGACCATCGCCAAAATATCCCCATTGCGCGGATCCATTGCAATCGCCACGCCATTGGTAATCGGCTTATACTCTTGCTTATAGGCTTCTTCGGCGTTCTGACGTCGCTGATCTGCCACCTCAATCCAACGCCGCAAGATATGCTCAACCTCATCCTGAAAGGCTATATCAATCGTCAACAGCAAATTGTTGCCATCTTGCACTTCACGCATCGTGCGGTTTGCACTGACGGGACGCTCCAGGGCATCTACCAGCACCGTTTCAACACCCAGTTCTCCCCGTAATTCATCTTCATAACTGGCTTCCAAACCTTCCTTGCCAATATAATCATCAAGTTGATAGGGCAAAAGACCGATATCTTCTTCCGCTATCTTTTTTTCCACCACCCCACACGTTGCGATATGCCCCAGCACCGTTGCCATACTATCCATCCAGGAAACAGCCGGATTCTCGGTCACCAGTTCACACTCACTGATGCGCCCGATATGACCGAGAATATGCGAGAGAGATGATATTTCTGCGCTCAACGGATACCGCCGTTGATACCCTTTGACCACCACAACCCCCGGTATGTGCCGGGTATTTTCTTGAATAGCCAGGGCCAGTTCCTGAGAAATATCCTCTTTCACGACCACAGATTTGTAGTGCCGTGAGTTGCTCCGCTTTATCAGCGCATCTATGGGATTTTCAAACGTCAGTGTGGAACTATAGGTTTGCGCAAGCTGCAGGGCGTTAAGCGTTTGCGCGGATTGAACGTTGAGCAACGCCGCTTCTGGGGTAACGACATCGGAAGCAGCAATATCAGAAGCCATATATTCCTGCAGCACCTCCTGCCCAACCACCTGCTTGAGTTGGTTGTAGAGTTGCTGGTTTTGTTGCACCGAGTACGTCGGCGAAAGCACCAGTGTCGAGGTTAATTCAGAAATCTGCGCCAATTCACCAAGCACATATGCCCGCTGTTCTGAAAACAGGGGCGGAAGATTTCCTGTTCTGACTGCAACACTAAACGTCGGGACACTCTCTGCCAGCAACGTATTGCCATCATTCGCCAGAATTTCACCGCGACGCGGCTGCACAGCCAGATAGCGTGTCGTATTCTCTTCTATCGTGCTATTATATCCCCAGGTCTCATTATCCAGAAGCTGGAGCTGATAGAGACGACCGATGAGGATCGCAACAATAAAAAGGAGAAGGAAACGGAGAGCAACAAGACGTTGCATAGAGAAAAACCTTACTGTCTACCCTTGGTAGCACCACAGAATACCGTGGAATATCCTCAACGGAGTTGAACCAGGGGAGTGTGAGGGGACGGCGTCCCCTCGCAACCCCACGATACAATGCCGTCCACGATGTTTCGTGGTGCTACCCTACCCTTTAGCAAAACCATTTTTGTGCGAGATGGCTCCCCTTTTGAAATCAGCCAACCACCGCAGCAAAAAGAACACGGGCAATGTTGGCACCAGCGTCAACAACACACTGGGCAGCAAGACCGCAATGAGATAGACCGGCCATGAAAACATGGCAAACGTGCTGGTATACACAAGCGCAAGAATAATCTCATACACCACACCACTCAAAAACACTGCTGCCAATGAGAGAAAGGGACTTTCAAAGTGCAATTTTCTGACCGCCGTAAACACAAGCGTCACGCCAATCACTAAAGCAAGCGCATGGCTTCCCACTGGTGTTGTAGACATCAAGTCCAGCGCAATCCCACCATAAAAGGCAGCACGAAGGATAGCCACTGTTTTTCGCTGCGACTGCGGAACTTCTATCAACACCCAGCAGACGAGAAACACCAGCAACAACACTGGCGGAAACCCGAACGGAGTTGAAAGGAGCGTCGTCTGAATCACCGCAAGCAAAGCCATGCCCACAATCAGCAAAAACTCATACGCTATGCGCTCTTCTAGTCTGTGTGACTCAGCACCACCCATACGTCTCGCACCTGATCAGGATCTAAAAATGGAATAACATCAGCACCCAGCGTATACCCTTCATCGTGTGATACCTGCTCGACTGTCCCTATCGGAATACCGGCCGGTACGGAAGCCAGCGGCAAAGGTAAATCCAGATTACCCGTTAAACCAGCACTCACGACCACCATGCCCGGTTTGAGATTGACGGAACGGTCCAACTGCTCCAGCCGCAACCACGAGCCATACTGCCATTGCCCCGTCACCAGACCAAGACCTGAAACCCCTTCCGAAAGCACACGACCACTGATGCGGCTGGCAAAGTCGGTCACCAGCAACACACTGGCAGTATGCGGCCCAACCGACTCCACAATGCCCACCAGCGCGGCAGGAGTCGTAT
>CAYFVX010000022.1:0-13960 GCA_964346425.1 uncultured Chloroflexaceae bacterium
CAACATCGGAACGTTCTACCGTCAAGTATAGCATAGATTGTGCGGCATGTGTCCGACGGGAAGAAGGTGAGAGAAGGTGAGAAGGTGACATGGCAGGTTGTTGGCTTTGCAAAACCGCTGGCGATGTCATATACTTTACCGTATGTTTCAGAGCATGTCTCGAATTAAAACTGCATGTCCAAAGAGCCAGAGAACCCTTTTTTTTCCAGGCGACGCATCATCAATCGAATAGATGCCAGATAGACCCAACTTTCTGCGGACTGCGGGTTGTAGGTATAATCGCGCACGAGTTCCCGATTGAACGTCAACCAGGCGAATGAACATTCGACAACCCACCGACGGGGGAGAACCTGGAACCCTTTCTGTCCCGCTGGGCGTTCCACAATTTCCAGTATCCCTCCTCGCCCAATCTCGTTCATCCAGTCCATCAGACTGCCTCGGTAGGTTCCATCGGCCCAGATTTTTTGCAAGGATATTCCCCGATTGAACGCATCCGTCAACACCCGCTTTGCCCCCACACCATCATAGATATTCGCGGCATGCACCACCACGCTTAACACCAATCCCACGGTATCCACGAAGAGATGTCGTTTGCGTCCTTTGACCTTTTTGCCTCCATCCACGCCACGTTCCGGTCCGCCCACACGGGTTGTTTGGACACTTTGCGTATCGATACTTCCCGCACTGGGATGCGCATTGCGCCCTTCCCCATGCACCCGAACCGTTACCCGCAACACATCATTGAGCGTGATAAAGAGGCCGTTCTTGCGCCACAAATGAAAATAACCACTGACGGTTTGGTCGGGCGGATATTCTTAGGGAAGGGATCGCCAGCTGCATCCGTTCCGCAGTTTGTAAAAAATGCCGTTGAGCACCACGCGAACATTCACCTGACGACGCGGCCCCGGCCCTTTTTGCCCCGTTTCCACCAGAGGACGGACAAGTTTCCATTCTTCATCAGTCATATCGGAGGGGTATGGACGAGACTGGGAGGAAGAACGTACTGATTTGTCATCCCACGGTCTTGCCCCAACGATCTGTTGGAGCCATACACCTGCGTGCTCCAACATTTCACCCACCAATGCGCCAACTTGTTTTGCCCAAACGAATAGGTGCATGCTTATCCATCCTTTCTCGGCTTGGAAGTATCGTCTGGGTACAGTATACTATGACTGAATAATTCGAGACATGCTCTGAAAGACAAAAAAAGGTGGTACGTCAGAATATTTGCGGTAAGGTACGTCAGAATATCTGCGGCGGTGTTGCAGAATATCTGCGGTGGAACAACGTCTACTGATACGTTAATGGCGCCCCCGGACGGATTCGAACCGCCGACCTAAGGTTTAGGAAACCTTCGCTCTATCCGGCTGAGCTACGAGGGCAACAATCACCACTAAGGATACCATACCCCTTGCGCTGAATCAAGCGTGGAAGCGTCGAAGCAACAAAGCGTCAATGGGCAAGGATGCCCGTAGGGGTTTGCCGCCGGCAACCCTACGAGCATCGTCAGACACTATGCTGTCTATTCTCCGCATACGTCCAGCGTGCCTTGCGGGTCGCTTTCTTCGCCAAACCAGAGCACGGCGAAGCCTTCATAGATACCCACGCCCATCGCCTGCCAATTTTTCCCTTCCCATATGCCTTCCTCAATAATGACCGCGTTGTGGCCCGGACTGTTTTTCCAGGATTCGATGGCTCCTGCGGCATCGGCCTGGTTGCTGTGTCCGTAGGAGTTTTCATACCCATTGCCATCGTAGGCTCCGTCGGTTATCTCGCGTGGTTTATCCCACATGCCCGAAGCATATTCGTGATCAGACGTGTAGCAGACGGGACTCCAGTTGCCCTGGTTCGACCAGCTATGCATATTACACTCCATGCCACGGCTATCTGTTCCTTCATGCGGTCGGTTGTTTTGCAGGTCGCGCACATGCAGTTGGGCAACCTCTGAGAGTGATTTGGAAATGGGTACGGATGATAGCCCGCGCGATTGGCGGTATTCGTTGATGAGTTGCGCGAGTTTTGCTTCTTCAGCGGTGATGCACGCACCCGGTGTCATGTCAGTGGCCGCTGCTGTTGTGGGTGTTGCGGTGGGCGTGGGGGTGGCAGTCGGCTCACTTGTCGGCGGGATGTCGGTTGGTGTTGCGGTGGGCGTGGGGGTGGCAGTCGGCTCACTTGTCGGCGGGATGTCGGTTGGTGTTGCGGTAGGCGTGGGGGTGGCAGTTGGCTCACTCGTCGGTGGAATGTCGGTTGGTGTTGCGGTAGGCGTGGGGGTGGCGGTTGGCTCGGTCGTCGGTGGGGTATCCGTCGGGGCATCCGTTGGCTCCGTCGTGGGCGGGGTATCCGTCGGGGCATCCGTTGGCTCCGTCGTGGGGATATCTTGCTCACCTTCGTCTTCTTCGGATGGTGCAGGATAGGCTGATTGCGGGGTGCTGGTTGGTACAGGTGTCGAAGTGGCGGGTGCAGCGGGTTGGGGCGATGGTCTGGGCGTTCCCGTTCCGCCAACAAATTCTTTCACTTCTTTGCCGAGCAGACCAAGCAGCACTTCGTGCGGCGTGCCGGCAAATTCGGTGTGATGCTCCATACGGCGTCGTTCAAAGTACTGGATGGTGCCGCTCCAGTCAGAAATGGTTTCCACAAATGGTTCGGTGATGGGGTAGCCAAACCGTTCTAGCCCACCATGCGAGAGCCAGTAGCCCAAGAATGGTTCGCAGAGGCTATGGCCGGTCTGCGCAAAGAAGCGGCACCCTTCACCGGCCGCAGTCACTTTTGGAAAATCTTGCCAGGATTGGCCGTTTCGTTGCAGGATATCGTCGCCCAGTCGCCCGGCCATCACGCCTTCATCGCCGTGATCTTCCAGGCGGTCGCGCTCAAACCACTGAACGTTGCCGGTCCAACTCATTTCGATAGTTTCTACCTGTTGGGGACCAATCGGGTAGCCAAAAACAGGTAATCCGCCATAGTTCTCCCAGTAGGCGCGGATACTGCCAGAAATACAATAGCCGGTTTCGGGAAAACAGCGTTCATCATTCTGTGCTTGCACGACTTCTGGCGTGTGTCCTGCATATTTTGGCAGGAAACCTGCAAACCCTCCGAGCACGACCGTTAGCACAACCACCAGCGTGATCATCACTACATTCCTTCGCATGTTCTCTATTCTCCTTCCACATCTCTTTGCCTCCCAGGAGCTGGCAAAGAGAGAACCTTTTAAGGCTGCACGAGTGGGGCAAGATAGGGTATGATACCAGTGATGAGTGATGAGTTGCTGCAATGCGCTCTATCGTACCAGTCAATATAAGCGATCACTCGAATTTGGCATGAGTTATCTCTGTTTGTGTCAGTGGGTTGTATATCTTGCCGCATCGCACGACGTAGCCCCTATTGTAGCATAAGTTGTGAATGCAGGGGTTCGGGGTGTCCGAAGCCCTTTTCCCATCAAGGACTCTGTTGGGAAACCCCATCTCTTGTCCGGGCCTTTGCGGTGAACCTTGCCCGGACTTTCCCAACACAGTCCTTGATGACTCTGTTGGGAAACTCCCTCCAAACTCTGGAAACGCAGGCGTCTTGCTTGCCCCGGACAGGGGTTTGGCACCGCCAAACCCATGCCTTATCTCCCAAACCACCTTTCCCAACAGAGTCCTTGATGGGAGAGGGAGAGAGCCTCAATAGGTGTCACCTGTGGGAGTGTGAGGGCACCTGGTGTCCTCACGCTCCCCATTCTGGTGGGGTATGTCGTTTATAGAGACGTTGCACGCAACGTCTCTATAAACGACATACCCGATTGTAATGCCCTGGCACGCGGCTCTGTGCGTTTTTTGCCGTGCGCAAGCAGCACACAAAACAGGGGAAACCTGTTGAGGGGAGAGAGCTCACATGTGGAGACTTTTTTATCGACTGCTTTGCAAAGCGGTCGCGAGATGCTGTAGCAGCGGCTTGTAGCCGCGGTCGCCACGATTCATGTCATGTTCCTCTCCGACAAGGAGTGTGGCTTGCAGACGCAGAAGAAACGTCACATGGGGGCAGATTCCGCGGTTAAAAACCGCGGCTACGATTCCCAACGGGGATCTTGTCCTCGAAAAAGTCTCCACATGGGAGAGGGAGAGAGAGATGCAGGGTCTCCCTCGCTTGAACGCATCCCCGCTTGATGGTACACTATAGGAACGGAAACTTTCGAATGACAAGAGCCTATCGAAACGCCTATGCAAACATGTATCTTTACCGGCAATGGAAGTGCCGGCATCGCGCTCGCGGCAGTTGCAACCGCCAGCCTCGCGGCAAAGAAGGGCAAACGCACGCTGATCGCCAGCCCCGGCCCTTCTCACAGTCTGAGTGCCCTGCTTGATATGCCAGTCTCAGACACTCCGCAATCTATTGCTCCCAATCTACACGCCTGGGAACTAGACCCCTTCAAACGTATGACCGAGTATCTGGAATCTATGCGCCCCCATCTGTTCGGGGTGTTGACGCGTATTACGGGAGAAGAGCTGCCAACACTGCCCGGTTTGGACCTCTTTATTGGCCTGGACTATCTGCAAAAGCATATGCCCGAAACCTACGATCTGGTTATTATAGACGTTGGTCCCCACGATGCGTTTTTGCGGGCCCTGGCAGCCCCGGATGGGTTTCGCTGGTTCCTGCGGCTCGTCTTTGGCTTGGACCGCGAGCCAGGCCGCAATCCCGAATCGCTCAACAATGCCATCCTCCCTGGCAATCTGATACCCTTTGATAGTATCGGCAAAATCCAGGATGCCCGTGTGCGGCTGGAATCATTGCGTGACAGCGCGGTGGATTTCAAAAATACGACCGCCCGTTATGTGCTGCGGCCCGACCGTGTTGCGCTGGAGGAAGCGCGTATCTCGCTGGCCGCCCTGCAATTGCACGGGCTGGCAGTGGATGCGTTGTTGGTGGGGCCAATGTTGCCAGACGATACGCCAGATACCAGCATGGCGGCGGTAGCCGCTCGCCAGCGCGAGATTATCACGGAGGCGGAAACGATCTGGTCCCCGCGACCGGTTTTCCAGATGCCGCTCAATACTAGCGAGGCGGGTATTAATGTGCTGCAAGAGATTGGGCAGACTATCTATGCCAGCCACGCGCCAGAAGAAACGTATGGTATCGCTATGCCAATTGAGTATGGCAGCGAGCAGGACCCGTTTATTGCTATCAAGCTGCCAGGACTGCCGCGCGAAGAACTCAATCTGACTGTGAGCCACGATGAACTGGTGGTGCGGGCGGGGCCCTATCGCCGCCATATTCTGCTGCCCAAAGCTCTGCGCCATACCAACAATATCAAAGCCTCGCGCAAGGGTGAGCAATTGATTGTACGGCTCCGTACTTGAAACAGGTAAGGGTAGTCATGACCATGGAGGATGAGACACAACCAGCCGCCCAACACCAGCCGCATATTCTGATTGTTGGTGGAGCCAATACCGGTCGTTCTGCGATGGCTGTTCCGCTGCTGCGGCGTATGCTCCGCGACCGTGATCTGGAGTGGGGCGTCGATTCGGCGGGGGTGTTGGGGCATGATGAGAGCCCGGCGGAGCTTGAGGCGTGTAGTGCTATGCACGCGCTTGACCTGGATATTACGTCACATACGGCTCGTTCGCTGACCGATGAGATGACGGCGGACGCAACCGTGATTATTGCGATTGATAGCGGCATTGTGCATGTGTTGCGCCGACGTGACCCCGAACTGGTGGCGAAAACGACGACACCGGGCGACCTGGCCGGCCGGCAGCGCAATATTCCCGACCCCTATCGTATGCAGATAGCTACCTGGGTGAGCTATGCCCGCGAGATAGAATCGCTGCTCAAACAAGGACTGGATAATCTGATCGAAATGGTGCAGGCGTATTGGCAAGAGCAGCAAAGGGAGGATGCTGACGCAGAAATGGCTGCGCCAGCCACGCAGCCAGACGAGGAGGATTCGTTGCCTCCGCATCAACCTGCAGAAGGCACCGGGGCTGATGCGCACGCTGAAAAGCCAGAACAAGGGGTGGATGTGGAAACTGCATCCGCAGACCCGCTGGCCCATGTTTCCGCTGAACTGTTGCAGCAACGGACCGACGCGGTGGAGCGGTGTTTGCGTTTGCTCAATGTCAAGCGTGATATGCCTGAGCTTATTGTGTGGGGCAATGCGCAGCAGCAGTTGGAAGGCGAGTTGCAAAAGATTGCTGAGCTTGCATTCCAGCCTAAGGACCTCATCCATTCCTATGCCAATCTGGTTATCGCTCTGCTTGGTCTGCTGTCGAGTGACCCGACGACTGAGCAGGTAGATGAGTTGCTGGCTATCTTTGAACGTATGAAAACACCGGTGGATCAACAGATGATGGCGCATCTCTCGCATAAGATGGTTGCATTGACGTAAGCCTGTTTTATAGGGTACAATTTACCATGGGTTGAAAGGGCTATACTGGCTACGTATCTCTTCTTTCCCGCTACTCTTGCACACTATTCTTTTGTCCAGATGTTGCACCAGGGGGTAAAGGTTTCTGGCGTTGGGAAGGGAAAAGTATTCTCTCGCGCGTGTAATCCGAAAGTAATCTCATTGGCCTTGAGATGTATTGCCCTATCGGTTATAGTAAAAATAACCCTGTCTGCACAGAAACTGTGATTTTTCGGGTATGGTTTCCCTAATAAGCAGCGGGGCACCCGTTTATGTAAGTAATCCTGATAGTATCAGGACTGGTGGCTGAGAGATACTTGTGTCCTGGTTTCAGGATATTTTTTTCGGTGGGACTCCCAAAAAGGAAAAGAGGCTGTTCAATGAAGCGCATTATTATCCAGGATAAAACTCCCATACCCCCTTTTGGTGAGCCAGCACGTGAATTGCGTATCCTTAATAAACCGCTCTGGCTGATGCAGCGTGATTTGCTGGCACGCCATTGTAAAGGTGCGCTGGAGGTTACTTCGCTGGATGAAATCCCTGAGCATACCAACGAAGAGATGTTGGTCCACAAAGATAATTTGTATTTTAATGACCAGTTGATAGATACGTTTGTTGCAGATGCACGTGCGTCAGGAAAAGCCTGCCAGATTGCATTTCGGCGGGATGATCGCACGATTACGGTGCATGCCATCCACCTGCAAGAGGGTATTCGTTTGCAGGGTGATGTGTATGTGGCAGATATGTACTACTACCCAGCCGGTACGCGTCAACAACACCCTCAGCCGCTGGTGGTTGATACACGTCCGTATGAAATGGGCTACTATAGCGTGCCGCGGTTTATGGCCCAGCAGGGGGACCTGGTTTTTCAGGTGCCCTATCGGGTTTTTCTTTCCATAGAGAGCTGGGTGCATATCTTTCTGGCGAATACTCCGATGGGTGTTTTTGCCCACGCAAGTCAGGCAGAGCAAGATATGGACCGTTCCCGCCTGCGCAATATTCGCAACTGGGGGCGTGAAGGCTGGCAGTCGTTTGGGCGCAAGCTCAAGCTCGTATTAACCTCGCTCTCCGAGCGCATCAATCCGTTTGAAGAAAAATGGCGCAATCATTTTCTGTCTTCCAAAGGTCTGGTCAAGGTTGGCAAGAATTGTTCGATTGACCCGACGGCGATTATTCATGGGCCAACCACGATTGGCGATAATGTGTATATTGGGCCTGGCGTGGTTATTGCAAATAGCTACATTGGCAACAACGTCAATATTATGCAGGGGAGCCAGGTTATGCTCAGTGTGGTGAGTGACCGCTGTTTCCTGGCGTTCAACGGCGCACTCTTTATGACCTCGTTGATGGAAAATTGTATGGTTGCGCAGAATACCTGCCTGCAACTGGCAGTTGTCGGGCGCAATAGTTTTATTGGTGCCAACAATGTCTTTACCGACTTTGACCTGGATGGGCATGATATCGAGACATTCCACAGAGGCAAACTGCAATCGGTCGAATTACCGGTGCTAGGGTCTGCGGTCGGGCACAATTGTAAAATAGGCAGCGGGTTTGTGGTCTTTCCTGGGCGGATGATTGGCTCAAACGTGACGATAACGTTCAATGATGAGCAGGGGTTGATACGGAGAAACGTTCCTGGAAGCAGCCCGGATGATGTGGATGAGGAGACCGGCGAGCCTCGGCGCATTTTTTATAGCTGGCCGCAACGAAGAGAGAAAAAGGGTTCTACGCAGAACTCAGAAGAGCCATTGCGTGAGGAGATGAGCCGGGATGGAGAGAAGGATTTTCCTGACGGTTCCAGAGAGGATAAACATATGGGGGGGCAGACATCCGAAACTGCCAATGGGGAAATGAAGGGTTCTATGAGTGTCTCAGAACACCAATCGTCTATAAAGGTAAGTTAGGAGTATCAGGCTATGAGCAAGGAGCGGATTCTAGTTGTTGAGGATGCTGCAGATATCTCGAGCCTCCTGAAAATCTATTTTGTTTCCCAGGGTTATGAGGTATTTACTGCAATGCGTGGAAAAGACGCCCTGGATATTTGCCGGAAGACCCCGCCCAATCTGGCTTTGCTGGATGTCAACCTGCCTGATATGGAAGGGTATGATATTGGGAAGGCGTTGCGCTCCAGTCCGCGTACACGCCATATTCCCATTATCTTCCTGACGGCACGCGGCGAACGTCAGGATCGCCTCAAGGGTTTAGGCGAGGTTCAGGCGCAGTACTATATCGTCAAACCTTTCGATATTGAAGAGGTGCATACCATCGTTCGCAATCAACTGGATGAGGCGCGACGCAAAAACCAGTCTCATCCTGTCACCAACCTGCCAACCGCAGAGATTATTAACGAACATCTGCGGACACTGCTTACGACGGAAGGATGGGCCCTTGCACTCATGCATATCAATGGCTTTGAAACGTTTACGCAATCCTATGGGGCTGTGGTCAGTGAAGATGTTTTGAAATACACCGCCATGTTGCTGAACGAAGCGGTCAATGAGCATGGAAGCACCGAAGATTTTGTGGGACAATCGGTGGTGGGGCCAAACTTTGTGCTGACGTCCACGCCTGAACGGGCTCGCTCTATCTGCGATAGACTGGTTGGCCGTTTCGACGACGAAGTAGGCTTGCACTACAATTATAAGCATCGCAAGCAAGGCTATGTTGAACTGGTGGACGAAACAGGTACAACCCGCCAGATGCCGCTGATGTCGCTCTCTATTGGGGTGTTGACCAGCCAGGATGGGCCATTTTATGATATTCGTGAGTTGAGCGAAACGGCGGAAGAATCTCGACAACGTGCAGCGACGCTTGCACGTGAAGAGGGCCGCAAGAGCCATGTGTTCTATGGGCGAGCGGGTTGATGGTTCCTTCTTCCGGTATCCCTGATCGCTGATCCAGGCGACAGAACTTCATCTGGATGACATGGCTGTCCTCCAGGAAACAGAGTGTCCCCGGTATTTCTGGAATGTGCGTGAGAAATGACTGCGGGTGCTGTTCAGGAGTCTCCATCTTCATGCCGTTTCTGCAAAAGATAATCAAAGGAAAGATAATCACTCCTTGCACTGCTTGATTATGACAAAATGGTGCAAAGTCGCTGGAATTCAAACGATATGTGAAGAAATGGCACACGCTCCCACCCAAAGATTGCCAGTTCTGGTTGACAAAAGTCCGGTATTGTGCAGAACTCTTGATTCTCTCAGGTTATTTTCAGCCCATGCTACGTTTAAACTACCAAATACGTTCACATGTGACTAATGAACATCCAGATTATGTTGACAGTTCGCAAAAGTCTCTGGTTGTGTAAAGATGGGGAATAGTCCAGGATGAGTACCACAATAACTTCATCTCATTCCCACCGGTGGGAACTGCTTGGACAACTTGCGCTCTGCAGTCAGGCAGAGGATAAACAGCACGACAATCTCCAAGATTTTGTGCAGCACGTTGTTGAGGTGCTGCAAAACTATCTTGTGGCTCCGTGGGGGGTGCTGGTCGTTGTTACAGATGGAGTTATCGTTGCCCAATCAAGTTGGGGAGCACGGACAGAACATGGAGGCGATCTTTCCCAGCAAGCAAGCGAGGTTGCTGGCAATAACTCACACAACCGCGCCCGTTTCGTCTTGCAGCATGGGGCAGATGAATTGGGCTATCTGTTGCTTGCGCCCGAGGATGATACGGATGAATCATATCCACAGGGGTTTTATGCGGCTCTGACCGCTCAGCTCAGCTTGTTACTCGCTGTCCAGCAAGAGCAGATGCAGCCGGCCAGCCAGCCAGGGGCTTCGTTGAATAATCATGGGCAACTTGAGCCAGTCATTCATCCTTACGACCAATCGCTGCAAGTTTGCGAAACGAGCGACAGTGAGAGCCAGGTCTCCCAACAACAACTGGCGTTGCTCCGCCAGGTTTCCCATGCGATGGCGACGAATGAAGAGAATACAAGCATCTATCGCGCTATCATTGAGGTGCTGGTGCAAGTGCTGCCGGCGGATAATGCTTCAATGATAGTATACGAGCATAAAAAAGGGGTCGCGCCGGTCGTTGCTCACCGGTCTGGTGACAATGGGCAAGTTCCTTTCTCTTTCCCGTTAATTGACAATCCGGTGATAGCCTGGCTTGACGAGCATCGTGTGCCTTTTGTTTCCTATGAGGCGCAGCAAGATCCGTTGCTGGTCAGTCTGCAAGATATGCTGCAGTTGAATAACATCCATTCGGTTGTTATTACTCCACTGGTGGCTGGTGGGGAGATACTGGGATGTATCGAGATGGAATTTTTGCAGCCGCTTGCAACAGTAGATGAGCAAACCTGCAAATTTCTTAGTATCGTTGCAGCCCAGGCTGCCAGAGTAGTCGAAAATGCCCGTCTTGCCACACAGGCCACCGCAAACGCGCATGCGCTTGAAGGGAAAGTTGGCGAGCTTTCGACGCTACTCGAAGCTGCGCGTATCCTCGGGTCGTTGCTGCGTCCCGATGAGGTGCTCAATAATCTTATGGATCTGGTCAGCCGACGACTTGGCGTGACAACAGTTGCGCTCTGGACGATTGGCAAAGACAACTACCTCACTCCCGCTGCAATGGATGGTATTCCGCTGGAGATGGCACGCGAGATGAAGGTGCCTATCGGCAACGGCTTGACCGGCAAAGTTGCCGAGACAGGTGTGCCGCTGATTGTTAAAAATGTGCTGCGTGAAGGCGAGTCCCTCTATCCGGAGTTCAACCGCCGCAATCATCTGATGTCCTTTATGGGCGTGCCTATCTTCTACCGCGAGCGTATCATCGGGGTGCTCAGCGTGATGACTTCCGATGAGTATGAGTTCAGCACCGATGAGTTGATGCTCCTGGTGGGGCTGGCAGGTCAGGCAGCCATTGCGCTGGAAAATGCCCGCCTCTTCCAGGAACGGGAACGGCGCATCAATGAACTGAGCACGATCAATAGTATCAGCAGCTCTGTCAATTCGACGCTGGAACTGGATGAGATGCTCTATGCGCTCCACGCTGGCATTAGCGAGGTGATTGATACCACGCACTCTTTCATTGCGCTGTATGATATTGGCACGACCAGCCAGTCGCCCATCCTGCGCCAGCGTATTGCCCGCGATGGTGATGTCGTCCACTACAGTGAAGCAGTTATTCCGCTGGATGGCAAAGGGTTGATTGACTATGTCGTGCTGGAAGGGAAGCCGCTCTGGTTTTGCACGCATGAGGAGATAGCCGAGTTTTACCAGCAAAACATCTGGATATCCAGGTATGAGGCGAAGCCTGAAGAGGGATTGGTTGATATTGCCTCCTGGCTTGGCGTGCCTATTATGCTGGGGGATGATATCCTGGGTATCATTGCGATGAAGAACCAGCGACCACACATCTACAGTGAAGATGATATGCGCTTCCTTTCAACGGTTGCCAGCCATGCCGCGGTTGCTATCTCCAATGCACGGTTGTTTAGCGAACGGGAACGGCGTCTGCGGGAAATCACGGTGCTCAAGGATATAGGCAGTGCTACTTCTTCAACGCTGGATCTGCATGGTGCGCTGGAACGTCTCTATCATGAGCTTGGGCAGGCGATTGATATGAGTACGTCGCTTATTGGTATCTATGATCATCGCACGAATATTCTCTCCTATCCAGTGTGCTATGATCAGGGGCAACGCATCTATCTTGAGCCTGCACCGCTCCGTGAGGGGCCAAGCGAATGGGCTATCCGCAATCGGCAACCCCTGCTGTTGCATACCCTTGAGCAGGCGAAGCAGATGGGGTTGAGTAATTTTGGCTTTTCGGTCTTCGATGTCCGTTCGGGGCAATCTGGCATACGCCACCCGCGCTCGCGTGAAATTCAATCTGCTATCGCGACGCCGATTATCTCCAGCGAGGCGGTGCTTGGCATTATCAGTATCAAGAGCTATCGTCCCTATGCGTTTGATGAAGATGATCTGCGCTTCATTATGACCGTTGCCAATCAACTGGCAGTCACGATTACTAATATCTATATGTTCCAGGAGCGCGAACGTCGCATCAAGGAACTGGCAACATTCAATGAAATTGGGCAGGAGTTGAGTGCCACGGTAAGCATTGATGATTTGCCGGCCTTGATCTATCGGCAGACCAGCCGCTTGCTGGATACGACCAATTTCTACGTTGCGCTGTTTGATGAAACAAAAGGCGAAATTTCCTTCCCCATTTTCTATGAACAGGGGGAGAGCCATAGCATAGAGGTGGTCGAAAGCCCGTATGAAGGGGTGGTCAACAATGGGCAAATCCCCATCAACCCTGGCCTCTACAAGTTTATCTTGTATCTCATACGCCGGGTTATCTACAAGCGGGAGACGTTGCTGCTGAAAGGCTCAGACCTTGACCATGTAGATATGGGTAACATTGATGAGTTACAAGAGGAGATGGGCGCACTTACTTCTTCTTTCCTCAAACCACGCTCCTGGCTCGGTGTGCCGATGATTGCGGCTGATAAAGTGCTGGGGGTTATTGGTATCCAGCATTATGAGGATGCACATGCATATGGTGATTATGATGCGCACCTGCTCTCAACGATTGCTTCCTGGTCGGCGATTGCGCTGGAAAATGCCTATCTGTTTGAACAGATTAGCAACCTGGCGACCAGCCTGGAGCAACGGGTGGCAGAACGGACGCTGGAGCTTGAACGCGCCAATCGTCAACTGCTGCAAGAGAAGGAATATCTTGAAACGATCCATTCAGTAACATTGGAATTGACGGCAACCTTGAACTTGGACACGATCATCAACCGTGCGCTTGAGGTTGCTTCTACCAATCTGGATGTTTCCCGTGGCTCTATTATGCTGCGTGAGTTGCAGGGCGGTTCGCTTGTGTGTCGGGCTGTTTTGCAAGACCAGGGAATGGTGCAGAGTGCCGATGTGCCCATCGCTTTTGAGCGGGGCGAAGGGCTTTCTGGCTGGGTGATGCAACATCAGATGCCGGTTTGTATTGATGATGTACGCAAAGATCAACGCTGGTTGGTTGAGCCGGGGCGGGCAGATGATGTGCGCTCGGTGGCGGCCGCTCCCCTGATGACGGGCGATACGACACTCGGTGTGCTTATCCTGACCAGTCCAGAGGTGGAGTATTTCAGCGAATCCCAGTTGCGTTTGCTGGCGACTATCGCCAATGAAGTGGCGATTGCCATCAATAATGCGCAGTTGTATTCCTACATCAATGAGATGGCAACGCGGTTGGCGGATTTGCTGGAGCAGCAGAAAGAAGAGAATACCAAGAGCCGTGCTATCTTGCAAAGCCTCACTGAAGGCGTTATCGTGTTGGATGAAGATGATTATATTCAGCTTATCAACTGGGCGGCTGAGGATATGCTCAATATTTCTGCTCAGGATATTTTGCAGCAACCTTTGCAGGTGCTCGATACGTATGGGGATACGGAAGCGCAATACCGCCGCGCCAGCGTGCTGTATAGCTTTTTGCTCAAAGGGTTGGAAAAGGTGCGTGATCAGCAAAGTACGTATACCATGTCTATGGAGTTTCCCGCGCCTGCACAGACAATTGCGATGAATGTGGCGAAGGTGATGGACCGTGATGGGCGGCGGTATGGCAATGTCGCTG
>CAYFVX010000023.1:0-13831 GCA_964346425.1 uncultured Chloroflexaceae bacterium
TTGGCGGTGCCAAACCCCTGCCTGATAACCAATCCCCCCTTTACCATCAGAGTCAGGGGGGCAGGCGTGGTAAAGCTCAAATTCGGCACAAACAAACGCAATAGAAACGTCACAGATTGGCTATCCCCTGGCTTCTCCTACGCTTCTTCGTGCCGCTGTGCCCGCTTTGCAAGTCCTATCTCATAAAATTTGTCGCGGGCCTGCTGCTGCAGGTCGCGGGCCTGCTGCTGCAGGTCGGGGTCATCGCTGATTTCCAGCACTTTGTTGAAATGCTCAATAGCATACTGGGGGTATCCGCGCAAGAGCTGCGTTTTGCCGCGGGCAAAGTAGGCGTCCGCGTAGTCCGGCTGTAGTTCGGTAGCTCTTTCGAGTTCAATGAGTGCTTCTCCATACTCTTCCCGCTGCATATAGGCGACGCCGCTACCATAGTGGGCGGTTGCGTCTTGCGGGTTTCGTTTGAGGGCAGTTTTGAAATCTACCAGTGCATCGCCGGGTTTTTGCTGCTGCAGGTATACCATACCACGGCTGGTGTAGGCAGCCGCATCATCGGGGGCGTGTTTGATCGTCTGCGTCAGACGGGCAATCATTTCGCCCTCCTCGCCCAGCTCGCGCAGGAGAGTCCGTGCCTGCAAGCGTGCTTGCTCGTCGTTGCTGCCAGTGGCTATCTTGTGGAGCAGGTCTTTGGCTAATGCTTCTACTTCCTGATCCTTGCTCTCGTTTGCTTCCATTGCAAGGCTTGAGTCATTCTTGCGGTTCAGAAACAAGCGTGTATGTTGTCCTTGCTGTTGAGAATACTCCCCGCCTTTCCGCGTCGCTATGATTTGCAGGGACTGCTGGAAATCCGCAACTGCATTGGTATGCTGCTGTAAATAATACCGGGCAGCTCCGCGGTTGGTGTAGGCAGCGGCATCCTGCGGGTTGAGTTCAAGGGTTGTGTCAAAGTTCTGGATTGCCCGGGCATGCTCTCCCTGTTTACCATAGGCATTCCCGCGGTTGGTGTAGGCAGCGGCATCCTGGTCGTCGAGTTTGATGGCATCGGTATAGTCCTGGATTGACTGGTCATACTGCCTCTTGTGATCCCAGGCAAACCCGCGGTTGTAGTAGGCAGCGGCATCCTGGTTGTCGAGGTCAATGGCTCTGGTATAGTCCTGGATTGCCTGGTCATACCGCTCCTGGGCAGCATAGGCACCCCCGCGGTTGTAGTAGGCAGCGACATCCTGCGGGTCGCGTTTGATGGCATCGGTATAGTCCTGAATTGCCTGGTCATACGCCCCCTTGTGATACCAGGCATTCCCGCGGTTGTTGTAGACAGCGGCTTCCTGGTTGTCGCGTTTGATGGCATCGGTATAGTCCTCTATTGCCTGGTCATACTCCCCTTTGTGATACCAGGCATTCCCGCGGTTGGTGTAGACAGCGGCATCCTGGTCGTCAATTTCAATGGCTCTGGTATAGTCCTGGATTGCCCGGTCATACTCCCCCTTGTGATAACAGGCAAACCCGCGGTTGAAGTAGGCAGGGGCATACTGCGGGTCGTGTTTCACGGCATCGGTATAGTCCTGGATTGCCCGGTCATACTCCTCCTGGGCAGCATAGACACCCCCGCGGTTGGTGTAGTAGCTGGCCTGGGGATCGAGGTTGATGGCCTGCTCGTATGCAGCGAGGGCCTGCGTATAGTCCTGGCGATCCTCGTGGTATATGTGTCCCTGTAGATTGCACAGGTGGGCAGCAATATCGTTCCACTCCTGCTGCTGCCTGCTTATTTGCTCGGTATCACTACCTGTGGCAGGTGTCTGATGCGTGTCCACGGTCTGCGGTTCATCGTCTACCGTTCCATCGGTATCACTACCTGTGGCAGGTGTCTGATGCGTGTCCACAGTCTGCGCTCCATCGGTCTGCGGTTCATCGTCTACCGTTCCATCGGTCTGCGGTTCATCGTCTACCGTTCCATCGGCATCACTACCTGTGGCAAGTGTCTGATGCGTGTCCATGGTCTGCGCTCCATCGTCTACCATCCCTCTTTGAGCCTGCTGCCTGGCGGCCTCTGCTGCGGTGTGGCACCACTCCAGAGCCTGCTCGCTACGCTGGTGGCGGCGCAGATAGGCGCAGCACGCGTCGGCGTAGCGGGTGAGCAGGCGGGTGTTTGCCTCGGTGGGGTGCTGGCGGTGGCTGGTCAGGGCGACGTGGTAGCCCTGCTCGATGTGTGGCATGTCCAGGGCAAACTGCTGCAGGTGAGCATCCAGATCAGCATCGTATTCTTCTGCTCGTTCGGCATAGTGGGCGGCATACCGCTGTTGCAGGCTGGCGATATCGTCGCCCTGTCCTGCAAGCTCGTACCAGGCGTAGGCACGCAGCAGGTCAAACAGCACATAGCGGGCTGGCTGGCCGTCTGGCTGGTCTGAGTCAGGCTCAAGCAGGCTATGCTGCTGCAGGGTGTCCATATGCTCCGCACAGTCGTCATCCTCACTGGCGAGGTCGCTGACTGCACAGGCGGCCCGCTGGTCAAAGGATGCGGTGGCGGGGAAGATGCCGAGCGAGCGAAACAACCGCTGCTGTGGCGCGGAGAGCAGGGCATAGCTCAAGTGAAAGATGGTGGGAATGTCGCGCCTGACGTTATCTATTTTTGGTTTGCCAAACCTCGCAAAAAATCCTTTGCCTCTGGCAAACGCTCTGGCTTGTTCGTCCTGTAATTGCTGAGCATAGTCAGCCGGGTCGCAAGAGTGCTGAGTTTGTAAGAGTTTGCCAGCCGCATACACCGCCAGCGGCAGGTTATCGCACAGACGGCAGATAGTTTCGGCGGTCTCCTGCGACATATCTCGATATTTTCGCAACAGGGTAACTGCCTGGGTGCTATCGAATGGGTTGACCGTGATGCGTGGGTTGCCCGGAAAAGCAAGGTGCTCGTGATGGGGGCGAGTGATGACCAGTAGACCGCTGCCGGCCGGCGGCATAAATCGTCGGAGGTTGACCTCGGCTGGCGGGTCATCCAGCAACAACAGGTATCGCTGCTCGCTCAAGGTATTGGTGTAGATAGTGCTCAGGGCTTCCTCATCCTCGCCGGCGTGGGCAACCGTCTCCGCGGACGGCTGGTTGGGCAGATGTTGCAGCACTTCGCGCAGAGCCTGGCTGGTCGTTGCGGCGCGGTTGCTGTCCAGCCCATGCATGGCGATATGATAGACACCATCCGCATAGGTCTGCTGGATTGTCTCACCGGTCGCGACTTTCATCCCCAGCGTTGTTTTGCCAACACCCTCAATGCCGTTGATAACGGCGACAGGTCCCTTCCTGGTTTTGCGCCGCCACGGTCGCAACCCTTCCCACAGACGGGTCCGTAACCTGGGGGGACTTTCATGTAACAGCAGGTTCGTAACGGTAGCGATTTCTTCGTCACGCCCGACAAAATCATGAAGAGAGGATTGGGTTGTCGTGCCAAGCTTTGTGCGTTGGAAGGTGACCTGTTGTCGGGGAGCTACGTCTTTGTCCTGGTCGCTCCCCTCGTCTGCGGCATAGGGATAGGGAGCGTTAGCGAGCGGATCTGATGGGGGCTTTGGTTGGTCGATCTTGCTCAAGATAAACAGAATAATGAGGAGAACAATAATTCCCCCGACAATCAAGGGATAAGCGAATGGATAGTTGCTGACAACCTGCTCGATCCAGGCTTTTATCTCATCCGGGTATATCTGGGGAATGATACCTGAGATTTCAAGCAGGATGCTGATAAGCAGACCGATAACAATAACAATAAGAATGCTGAAAGCGTGTCGTTTGCGCATGTGTGGTTCCCTCTATTGGCTGGCGGACCATTTTGCTTAGTAGGGACTGGGCTGCAGTCCCTATGGCCTCTCTGCGACCCCGTTGGGAATGTCCGTGCAGAGCCTCACGCAAAGGCGCAAAGAACGCAAAGGTTCGGGCAGGAGATAGCGTGCGTGCATCAACAGAGTTCTCTCTGCGACTCTGCGGCTCTGCATTTTTACCTATTCGCCCATATCTTACCATGTCACCAATCGTTTGTACAGTTTGCCATCTATTCGTCTCTTTCGTGGCAGAACCCATCCGTCTGCTGCGGTTGTGGATGCATCACCTTTGGAATATCCAGCGACTCCAGGCCGTTGCTACGGCATCCCACGACCGCTTTGCAAGGCGGTTGACAAAAAAATCTCCACCTGTGAGCTACGCTCCCCTCAGACTCTGTTGGTAAAGGGAGGATTGGTGATCTCACATGTGTAGAGATTTTCGCAAAACCTGATACCAATGGGACAAGTCGCCCGTAGGGGTTTGCCGCCGGCAAACCCCTACAGCGTGCCTCCAGCCAAAAAAGTCTCCACATGTGAGGCCCGGACATTCCCCCCAGAGTCCAGCAGAGCCACGCACTCAATGTGGGGCGTCTGCGGAAACATATCAACAGGCTGCACGCTGACCAGGCGATAGCCACGCTCCAGCAGCAGGCGCACATCGCGGGCCAGAATACCAGGGTGGCAGGAAACATACGCAATACGTTGCGGAGCCATATCCAGCAGGGCTGTGAGCGTCTGCGGGTGGCAACCGCGCCGCGGCGGGTCCAGAATAACCTTGTCAAAGGAACCATCCAGCGTGGGCAGCACGCGCTCCACCTTACCGCACATGAACGACACATGCTCGATGTCATTATACTGCTGGCTGCGCTCACCATCGGCAACCGCCAGCGGGTGTTCCTCGACCGCCACCACCTCGCGCACCAACCGTGCCAGCGGCAACGCAAAAGCCCCCACCCCGCTGTATGCATCCAGCAACCGCTCATCAGGTTGCAGCGCAAGCCCCTCCTGCACCACCTGCAACAACGTCTCCGCCTGTGCAGTAGACACCTGAAAGAAACTCTCCGGCGAAAGCAGGAACGTAACATTGCCCAACTCTTCGTGCAGCCAACCAGCCCCGCCCGCCCGCCGCTTCTTGCCCCGGTATTGCATCCAGGTCGTCAATTCAGGCGTCTGTGCCTGCCATGCTTGCAGCAGCCATCGCAGATTCCCCTTGCCATACACGACCGCCGCCACCGTCCCCATGGTTGCACTGCCGCGTAGCGTGACACGCTCGATACTCCCGGCAACCTGTTGCAGCAGCGGGCGCAGCGTTGCCAACGCGTGATTCAGCGGAGGCAGAAGCAAGGGGTCGTGGGAAATATCTCTAACGTCGTGCGTACCAGCCGCGTAATAGCCAATGCGGTCGCCCTGCACGTGTAGATGGGCGGTGTTGCGGTAGTGCCAGGGGTGCGGCGCAGCGATGACCGTCGCGACGGTGATGTCGGTCAGGGATTTCAACCGGGCGAGTTGTGTCTGCACAATATGCTGTTTAAAGCGCAACTGCGCATCTGCAGCAATGTGTTGCCAGCTCATATGGTCAGAAGGCAGAAAGGGCGGCGTGACGCGGTCGGGCGCGGGATTGAGAACCTCAACCACCGTGCCGCGAGCATAGTCTTTTTTATGTTCCGTCAGGCGTACCAGCACATCCTCGCCCGGCAATCCGCCGCTGGCAAAGACCACCTTCCCCTCGTGACGCCCCACGCCATCGCCCCCCTGGGCTATATCGCTGATATGCAGTTGAATGGGTGTACCTATCAT
This sequence comes from uncultured Chloroflexaceae bacterium, assembly GCA_964346425.1. Lineage (GTDB taxonomy): Bacteria > Chloroflexota > Chloroflexia > Chloroflexales > Chloroflexaceae > JAAUSY01. The sequence goes on from CAYFVX010000023.1 coordinate 5,589, forward strand.
ATCGGCTATCATTGTACCACGCTGGTAGCACCACAGAATATCGTGGAGTATCCTTAACGCAGTTGCCCCAGGGGAGCGGCGAGGGGACACATGTCCCCTCGCAACCCCACCCCAATCGGGTTGGCAGCGAAGCCGCCAGTGAACAAGCAGCTACGTCTTTGCGTGAAACCAGAGTTTTGCTGCTGCGCAGCAAGAAATGGACAAAGTCCACGTTTGCGCAAGGCAAAAAATGCACACAATCGCGTTCCATCCCATTCTGGTGGGGTATGTAAGGGAACCAGTTTCCCTCACATACCCCACAGGTGCCTCCCATTGAGAGAAACACCCCAAAAAAACTATTTCCCAAAAAGGCAGAGTATGGTATAGTTGTACATAGAGAAAAGCAAGCATTCCTGGTAAACATACGGTGCAATGAACACGAACCACCCGGATGGTCCACAGTTTCCCTTCCACAGCCACTCATCAAACCAGAAACAGTGTATGCCTTTGCAAAAGCACATACACCCAATCACTAGCACAGACCATACCGCCGGTTTTTCGCCCATTGTCACACGGGATAAAAACCGCTCACTCATAAAGGTGTTGCATGCTTGAACGTCTCAGCCATCGCCTGTCGCACAGTATGCTCTTCAGCGACCTCATCCTGACCATGCTGTGCCTCAACCTTGCCTCACATTTTCGCATCCAACTCGAACTGGGCAAGGAACTGGGAGCACACCACGCACAACTCCCCTGGCAACTCTACCTGGCAGTCTGGGCAATCTGGACGGTGACCTTCCTGCTCTTAACCCCACAACGTGCCATCTTCTCCCGCAGTCTGGTCGAAGCAATCGGTCGCTTGATAGGGGCTATTTCACTGGCATCGCTCACCTTTGCCGGTTTGCTCTACCTCACCTTTCGTGACGTTTCACGCCTGCAATTCATCTACTTCGTCATCATCAACCTGATAGCCCTGCTCTTACTCCACCTGCTCATACGGTCATACATCTACCTGCGCCACCGCGACGATTGGGAAAGCCGTCTGTTGATCGTTGGCGGTGGCGAAACCGGCCAGCAACTCGTCCAGGAACTCATCCGCCGCCCCTGGGCCGGGGTGCAAATCGTCGGCTACACCAGTGACGAACCACTACCAGAAAACCGCTTCCCTCTCCTCGGCAGCATAGACGAGACCGTGCAGGTCGTGCTTGAACACAAAATAGAAGAAGTCGTCTTCACCCTGCCATCCAAACAGCACCACCGTATCGCACGCCTCTCCCTGCAACTGCAGCAACATCCCGTAATGGTCCATATGGTACCCGGCGTCCTTGACCTCGCCTTTGCACGCACCTCCGTCCAGGCACTTGGCGGTATCCCGGTCATCAGCCTGCGCGAGTCCGCCCTCACAGATGGGCAACGCTTGCTCAAACGAGTATTTGATATCCTTGCCAGCATCTCGCTCCTCCTTGTCCTGGCTCCCATCATGCTCATCATCGCCTTGCTCATCAAACTCGAATCGAAAGGCCCCATCTTCTTCATGCAAGAACGCATCGGCGAACATGGACGTCGCTTCAGAATGATCAAATTTCGCAGCATGTACCAGTATGCAGACAAACAATGGAAAGAATTCGCCCACCGCGACAATGAAGGTCACCTGCTACACAAAAGCAACAAAGACCCACGCATCACCCGGATCGGACACAAAATACGGCGCACCAGCCTGGATGAACTCCCGCAATTATTCAATGTCTTAAAAGGCGAAATGAGTCTGGTTGGCCCGCGCCCCGAAATGCCCTACATCGCCGAAGAATACGAACCCTGGCAATGGCAACGCTTTCGTGTACCACCCGGCATCACCGGCTGGTGGCAGGTGAATGGTCGCAGCGACAAACCCATGCACCTGCACACCGAAGAAGACCTCTACTACATCCAGAACTACTCCTTCTGGCTCGACCTGGTCATCTTGCTCAAAACCATCGTCGTTGTCTGGCGTGGACAGGGAGCGTATTGAAAAAGGAAACAAAGCAAAGGAAAGAGAGGAAATGAACCAACCATTTATCGGCATCCCAACCGAAGCAGTACATGACAAAGATTGGTGGCCCCCCGCCCACGGCCATCGCGAAACCTACATCCGAGCAATTGTCAACGCAGGCGGCATCCCCCTCTTGATACCACTGGTGGAGCACGAAGACGTCTTGCAATCCTACTACGAACGACTCGATGGCCTGCTGCTGGCTGGCGGGCGCGATATAGCCCCCGTTCACTATGGCGAAGAACCACATCCCGAATTAGGCGAAGTAGACCCGATGCAAGACCACATCGAACTCTCGCTAACGCGCCGCGCACTCAACGATGGCAAACCCCTGCTGGCTATCTGTCGGGGCCTCCAGGTGCTCAACGTGGCCCGCGGCGGAACGCTCTACCAGGACATCCCATCCCAACACGAAACCCCACTTGACCACAAAGCATCCTCCAAACACGCCATCGCAACCAGATCAAGCAACTGGCAACTCCTGGCTCACGAAATGCGCCTGGAAACCAACTCACGACTCGCATCCCTGCTTGGCACCACCATCCTGAATGTCAACACCTCCCACCATCAGGCAATCAAGCAACTGGCACCTGGATTGCAAGCAGTCGGATGGTCTTCAGACGACTTGATTGAAGCAGTTGAAGGAACCGATCATTCATTCTTGATAGGCGTGCAATGCCACCCGGAGGAAATATGCGCCGATGTAGATACCCGCTGGCAAGCAGTATTTGCCGCACTGGTAAACGCCACGGTTGAACACTAACCAGCCGTGCAGAAAACAACACCTCAATAGGAAACAAAGGTAATTATGTAAACAAAGGAGTATTCATGGAATTTATAGGCAAAACCGCCCTCATTACCGGCGGATCACGCGGCATCGGACGAGCAATAGCCATAGACCTCGCACGCCGCGGCGTAGACATCATCATCAACTTCTTTCGCAACCGTGGAGCTGCCGAAGAAACCGCCCGTGCCATCCGCGCACGAGGAAGGCGTGCCTTCCTGGTCAAAGCCCATGTTGGCGACGAAAACAAAATCAACGCCATGTTTGACGAAATCCAGAACCAGGTTGACGGACTGGACATTCTCGTCTGCAACGCCGCAAGTGGCTCTCTGCATACCCCGATGGAACAAGACATGAAAGGCTGGGACTGGACTATGAACGTCAACACCCGCTCCGTACTCCTCTGTGCGCAGCGAGCCGTCCCCTTGATGGAAGCAAAGGGAGGCGGCTCCATCATCAGCCTGAGTAGCCTCGGCAGCACACGAGTGCTCCCGAACTACATGACCGTTGGCGTCAGCAAAGCCGCTGTGGAAGCCCTGACCCGCTACCTGGCCGTAGACCTGGCTCCACGCAACATCACCGTCAACGCCATCAGTGCCAGCATCATCGAAACCGAAGCCCTGAAACACTTTCCCGACAAAGGAGAGATGATGCTTGAAGCAGGGCGCGCCGGCACCCCGGCCGGTCGGTTGGTCACACCAGATGATATCGCCAGAGTTGTTGCCTTTCTCTGTTCGCCTGCCGCCCAGATGATCCACGGACAAACCCTGGTCGTAGATGGTGGCTATTCACTCATGATGTAGCAACGTAACATCCTGTGCTATACTTACCGCGATGAGGGTTGAGGAGAAGGACCGAAGCAAACAGTACATTTGAACAACGGTTCACCATGATAAAGGAGTAAGCTGTGATCTACCAAAGTGACATTGACCGTCCTCATGAAGAATGTGGCATTTTTGGCGTCTACGCATCAGGACGTGATGTCGCCCGTCTGACCTTTTTTGGACTCTACGCTTTGCAACATCGCGGACAGGAAAGTAGCGGTATTGCAACCAGCGATGGCACCATGACCTACCTGCACAAAGGAATGGGGTTGGTTGCCCAGGTCTTCAACGAAGACAACCTGCGCCCCCTCAAAGGGAACCTGGCGATAGGACAGAACCGGTACTCAACCACCGGCTCTTCCCATATTCGCAATGCGCAACCCTACCTCATCGAGACCTTCTACGGACCACTTGGCGTTTCGCACAATGGCAACCTGACCAATGCCCATGAGCTTCGCCAGGCACTCCTTGCACGCGGTGTCGGCCTCGTAACCACAACCGACAGCGAAGTCATTACCCAGATGCTCGCGGCCCCCCCTGAAGTCTTGATGAGTATGGGCGTTGAAAACTATCAAAACGGCTCCCTGGAAGAGAACGGACATACAAACCATCACTCGACCAACCAACTTCCATCCAGCAATGACCGCTGGGCATCGCGCATTCGAGCCTTTATGCAAATTGCCCAGGGCGCCTACTCACTTGCCATCCTCACCCGTGACGCAGTCTACGCGGTGCGCGACCCCTACGGACTACGTCCCCTGTGCATTGGACAATTTGAAGATGGCGGCTACGTTGTCGCATCCGAATCATGTGCCTTGCTCACCATAGGGGCACGCCATTTGCGCGATGTTCAACCGGGCGAAATCGTCCGTCTTGACCACCAGGGACTGACATCCATCGTCGGGCGCAAATCCCAATGCTGCTCGCTCTGCATTTTCGAATACGTCTACTTTGCCCGCCCCGACTCCGTACTGGGCGGACAGGTCGTGCATGAAGCTCGCCAGCGATTGGGCCGCCAACTGGCACGCGAAGCACCAGCAGACGCCGACATTATCGTCGGAGTGCCCGACTCTGCCACACCAGCCGCCATCGGCTACAGCCTGGAAACCGGCATCCCCTTCAGCGAAGGCTTGATAAAAAATCGCTACATCGGGCGCACCTTCATCCAACCCGACGACCATCTTCGCCAGGTCGGAGTCCGCCTGAAATACAACCCCCTCACCGTAAACCTGAAGGGAAAAAAAGTCGTCCTGGTGGATGACTCCATTGTCCGCGGCAACACCGCAGGGCCGATGGTCCAACTCTTGCGTGATGCCGGCGCAACGGAAGTCCACGTGCGCGTCTCCTCACCGCCCGTGCGCCATCCCTGTTTCATGGGCGTAGACATGGCAACCTACCAGGAACTCATAGCACACAAAATGGACGTAGAAACCATCCGTGCTCACATCGGAGCCGACACCCTGGAATATCTCAGCCTTGAAGGGCTCATCAGCGTCATCGAAGGAGCAGCCGCAACGCACAACGAAACCAGACATTGCAATGCCTGCTTCTCCGGCTGCTACCCTATCACAATCCCAGACTGGCTCTTCAGCAACGAACGCGACAAAAACGTCTTCGAGCAAATCTGGGCTGTTCAACAGGCATAAGAAAGGTGTTTGGGGGCAATCCCCCTCAAGGGGGGCACTTGTAGTGCGTGATACCAGGTTCGGATGGATAGTTTCTTTTCACCACGGAGACACGGAGGCACAGAGAAAACATGGTTTTCCCTTCCCTCTTGGCCGAATCTTGGCGTTCCTGGCGTCCTGGTGGTTTCTCTCACTATTCAAACGTATCTGGTATCAGTATACCATACAGCGGGCAAGCCAGGATAGGAATGCGTCTGGACTGGCAATGCCTACTTTGCGGTTTACCCAAAGGACAAAGCGCACCGCTTTTGTGTTATTTGCTTGCCTAAAACGATCTGGCAATTTCTCCCCAACAATCGTATGCCTGTTGGTCGTACAAGACAATCAGAATGTGCTCGACATGACGGGGAGATAGATGGGCAAAAGTTCTGATAGCTTCCAATGTCAACTGTGCTGCCTGTTCCATTGGTACATCTCCTGCTCCACTGCCAAGCGCAGGGAATGCCACCGTTTGCATCTGACGCTCTTCGCATCCGAGCAGGACTCGTAAGACACACCGCTGAATGCAAATAGCCCCTTTCAATGCTGCAACTGCATGTGCGACAAACTGTGCCTTTAATCTGCCGGCCTGAGTCCAGACGACCTCGCCCATTGCCGCCGGTGCATGGGCCACCGCCTTATCTTGAATAACCGCTCCGCCGGCGTTCAGCAGAGCTTTGGAAACGCCCACATCCATAACCAGTGACCAGTGAGCAGCATTCACCAGCACATCCGCCTCCGTTTTTGCCAGGTCGCCAACCTGTAAGGTCACCACCAGCCGGTCTATGCGAAACTGGTTGGGCGCAATCCACACATACGGCCGCTCTGGTTCGGCAATACCAGAGAGTGTATTGGCAACGGCCAGGGCAGTGGGGTAGCGGTCGGTCTGTTGCCGGTGCAGCATCCGTCCAATGACGGCAAAGAGATAGGCAGCATGGGGACTGGTTGCTGGTGGGGGCGTATACGGCTGGTGGATTTTCTCCAGGGGTGTTTCAAAAGGAATAGTTCCCGTAAGCAAGAAGTGAGCGGTAATCCCCAGGGCATACAGGTCAGTGGTGCGATCCAGGGGTTCTTCCAGCAGTTGTTCAGGAGCCATAAAGGGAACTGTGCCCGTTATCCCGGACGATTGCTTCGCGGTCGTGGCGATACCAAAGTCTCCGACGGTGGTGATGCCATTGCCGCGCAGAAACAGGTTGGCCGGTTTGACATCCCGATGGATGATCCCGGCTTGATGAATGGCGTGCAACCCGGCCGCGGCATGCAGCATGATACGGATGACGGACGGGAAGAGAAGTCCTCGTTGCATGCGGCTCAGACGGGTGAGCAACTCCTGAACATCGAGACCATCAACATAGCTCTGCACCATATAGGGCTGCTGCTGCTCGAAACCGGCGTCAAGCACGGGAACAGTATGAGGTGAGGTTACCCGTGCGGCCAGATGCGCCTCGCGGAACATATCGCGGTCGGTCGTGTGTGTGAACACTTTGATAACCAGGGGAATACGCAACGTCGGGTGACTGGCAAGATAGGCAACGCCCATGCCTCCTTCCCCAAGTTTGCTATGGATGAGAAGACCACGAAAGTGGCTGCCCGGACGCAATGAACTTGTGTGGGTCATAGTAGTAACTCCGTAATAGGTAATCATGTAATTACATGATTATGTAATTACATGATTATGTGATATAATACCAGGTTCGGATGAAGAATGAAAAAAAACGGCCCGAATCTTTGCCCGGATGTCCGGACTTTGCGCCCTTTGCGTCTTTGCGGTTCGTTGAACTCATGACCCGAATGAGGTATAGCTTGCTTCACAAAGGGTCCGCGCAGTTGCTTTGTCTCCCGATTTTTAGGCAGCGATGCACTGTTTGACCAGGTGGTTGGCTTGCTGGTGTTTGTTCATGATGCTACCATTAACGATCACTGCATCTCAAATACGTTCTCTGGCGTTATTCTTATGGACGTGATGGCTACAACAGTGACAACCAAAAAGATAAGTACTGCAATCAAAATGGGTGGTAAGAGCAGCACCAGTATCGCCTGAACCGTGCTGATGCGTGTGCCTTCGCGTATTCCGATAACCAGACCAATGAACTGAAGAAGAGAAGCGATGAATGTCCCAATCAACGGAAGAATACTGAACATGAAAAATATATGCGTGTATGCCATAATGCGGTAGATGGTTTCCGTCTTCGCACCTCTGACAAACAATGCCAGAATCGCACTTCCGAGGATTGCAATGATGACATTGATAACAACAGCAACAGGTATCAGTACTATGAGCCACGGCAACCCGATGGGCATGTCAGAGGGAGCTGTTATCGCCATCATTCCCAGGGATAGCAGGATAAGGATAAAGATCGTTGTGGTCTGGACCAGGAATGCCTGTACGGTTGCGCTGGTGTCGTGGGCAATCTCCCGATAGAGTAGGGATTTGAAGGTGATGATGCCGACCAACCGTTGCAGCACACTGCTCTGTGCGGTTTGCGGTTGCACGGTCGGGGCGACCGTGCCCTCGTTCGGTCGGGCATCGCCTGGTGACGCTGGTGGGACTGGGGGCAGCGGTGGCAGTTCTGGCTCAGACGGGAGGCGATCTAATTCTGCCTGCGCTCGCTGCCCGGCCTTGCTCTTTGGGTCTATGCTGTGGGCCTGTTCAAGACACTGGCGTTTATCCTCGTCACTGTCTACGCATTGGGCAAGCCAGAGCCACGCTGCCTGATTTCTGGGATTGGCTCTGGTCGCCTGATGAAAATATTTGGCTGCCTGTCCTCGATCTCCGCCGTGAAACAGGGAAATGCCCTGTTTGACAAGTTCGGTTGCTTGATCCATTCCATTGTTCCTTTCGACTCGTTTCTGGCAATTGAAAAAACGGTTATACGATCGGACTATTCCCCATCATCTTCTCTTCTTATGATACCAGGTTCGGATGGATAGTTTCTTTTCACCACGGAGACACGGAGGCACAG
>CAYFVX010000024.1:0-13241 GCA_964346425.1 uncultured Chloroflexaceae bacterium
TTCTGGTGGGGTTTGTGGTTTTTTCGACGAAGTCGAAAAAACCACAAACCCCACGCCAAAGCTGTGGCACGCGGTTGCGTGCGTTTTGTGCTGTGCGCAAGCAGCACAAAAAAACAGGTGAAACCTGTTGAGGGTTTTCCATCCCGATTTTTTTCAGGTTTTGCTGGGGTAAACATCAGGATTTTCCTGATTGTGAAATTGTTGGTTTTCAGGTATGCTAGAGTCTATGAAGGTGTTTGGTCCATCAACACCGTTCAGTTTTGAAACACTGGCGTAGCGGTGCGCTTGATAATCACGTGAAGGGGCGTGTGTGGTTCCGTCCGGGAAAGTTGTGCTGGCGCAAAACAACTTTCCCGGACGGAATTTACTTTTGCGCCCTCTTTCACGTGATACCATTATTCGTTTGAATGGTTAAATAAACCGCCAAGACGCCAAGAACGCCAAGATTCGGGCAAAGAGATGGGAAAACCTCTGTTCTCTCTTTGTCTCCGTGTCTTCGTGGTGAAATAAACTATTCATCCGAACATGGTGTGAGTTATTGACAAAGGGGGTATAATAAATAACAAGGTAATTGTCAGGTGCATAGAAAACCCTCTGGCAAAGCGTACAGAGGGTTGAGATACATTCGAGATTGGTCTGATTGTCTGCTGCTGATAGTGTCTGGCACGTGGCATTCTGGGCCACACAAACTCTACGACAGCAGGTCGTTTTTTTGAGATTATAAAAGCGCATGCTTTTTGTTCTTCCTAGACGTTGAAACCGAACAAATCCTATGACCGTATCTGGCAAACAGTCTGCATACGATAAGCATTGGGTCCTCCAACAGCCAGCTCCCGTAGATTTTATAGATGGTCTCGGATATGGGACGGTGCTTGCATCCTTGCTGCATCAGCGGGGGTTGCGCGAAACGGAAGAGATTGAGCGTTTCTTGTATGATGCCTACCCGCAAGGATTGCATGACCCCTTCTTGATGAAGGATATGCTGACCGCAAGCAAGCGTCTGGCACAGGCCATCGTCGAACAAGAGCCAATCGCCGTTTATGGCGATTATGACACCGATGGAGTGACTGCAACCACGCTGCTCCATCAAGCCGTGACGGCAATGGGAGGAAAGATTACTCCCTATATTCCCCACCGCGAACGTGAAGGATATGGTCTCAATCAGGAAGCAGTGGAGCATCTTGCAGCAGAGGGTGTTCGGCTATTGGTGACTGTGGATTGTGGCATTAGCAATGTGCAGGAGGTTGCACGGGCGCAGGCTCTTGGCATGGATGTTATCGTGACCGACCATCATACCCCTCCCGCAACGTTGCCGCAAGCCCTTGCTGTGGTCAATCCCAAACAGGCGGATTGTATCTACCCTTATGACCAACTGGTGGGAGTGGGGATTGCTTTCAAACTGGTCCATTCGCTGATGAAGCAGGGCATACGTTCCGTTCCACGGGGACGTGATATGCTTGACCTGGTTGCGCTGGGTACGGTGGCGGATATTGCCCCCCTTACTGGCGAAAATCGTGTGCTGGTCAAAGCTGGTCTGGAAGCTATCAAGATGACAGAACGGCCGGGGTTGCTGGCACTGATACGGGCGGCTGGTATTGATCAAAAAAGTGTTGATTCATTGGCAATTGGCTTCAGGCTGTCCCCACGCCTGAATGCTGCCGGGCGACTTGATGATGCGCGGGCTGCTTACGAGTTGTTGCTGTCTGATGATATCGAGAAGGCCCAAGAACTGGCGTTGGAACTTAATCAGAAAAACCAGCAACGCCAGCGTATGACCGAAGAAATGCAACAACTTGCTCGTGAGCACATCGAATCGGTTGGAAAACATCGGCAAAAACTTGTCGTCGTTGCGGGCGAAGAATATGCCCAGGGTGTTGTCGGGTTGGTAGCCAGTCGGCTCGTTGGGGTGTGGAACCGGCCGGTGATTGTTCTGGCACGTGGCGAGACCATGTCCAGTGGCTCGGCTCGCTCTATCCAGGATTTCAATATCATTCAGGCAATGACTGAATGTAGCGATTTGTTTGAACGTTTTGGCGGGCATTCAATGGCGGCTGGTATGACGATCAAAAATGAGCGATTGGCAGAATTGGAAGAACGATTATTGGCAATTGCTGAACAAAAACTTTCCGATGATATGCTCCGCTCCACCTTGCATATTGACGCAGAAGTAGATATGGCTCGTCTTCATTGGGATCTGGTGCAAGAGTTGGCGTTGCTTGAACCTTTTGGTAATGCCAATCAGCAACCGTTGCTCATGACGCGTGCTCTCCAGGCAGTGGATGTGCGCACCGTTGGCGGGAGTAGTCAACATCTCAAGTTACGGTTGGTCAAAGAAGGAAATGAGCGACCGGTCGAAGCTATTGCTTTTCGTCTGGGGCACCTGATGGAGCCGCTCAAAAAATACCCGCTGGTGGATGTAGCGTATACACTCGAAACGCATGAATGGAATGACAAACGCTTCCTGCAACTCAATATCAAGGATTTTCGCAAAGCTCAACAGAATCTTTACTAAAAGGGGTTGACTTTCACCATTGCATAATGCTATAGTAGCTCTGGAAGATATTTTCAAAGAATCTGCGCAACGTGTTATTCTCTATTGTTCCAGGCGGAATAGAGCCACTGTTTTGAGTATAATGTATGGGTATGTTACTGATTTCATAATCGTTCAGAACCTCAGATGAGCAGAGTTTGCACATCGAGGGCAAACGTGTGAGGATGGAGCCTCGCAATTGGTCGTATTGTACGGGGAATGTCGTCTCCCCGGAACTGCAAGGAGGAGCTAGAGAAAAAGCTTTTTCGCTACTCCCACTGAACGGATACCAGATTGAAGTTGTGACATATGCTTCCTGATTGTGTCGTCGCATTACTTCGCGGTTGGGATTCCTCAACGGAGAGGGGTCAAGATAAGGACAGAAATTCTTATTTTTTCGATCCACTCTCATCTCTATCCATAGGAGAGGAAATAAAAAATGTGCGAATCCCTTCGAGTGTATATCGCTATCCGAAAAAGCAAGACCGACGACACTCGTTTCTATACCTTCAATTTATATTATTGTAACAGGAGTTGGAATTGATGATGGAGCAATTGCTGGAGGTTGCCCGCACCCAGGGATATCTCACCTACAGCGATATTCTCGAAACCTTCCCCCAGCCTGAATTGCGGGTTGCGGAAATTGATCAACTGTATGCAGAATTGCAGGCAGAAGGCATCAAGGTTGTCGAGACATCAGCAGAGGTGGATTCAGGTCAGCCCACCAGTGAAGACGAGGTACTCTCGGACTTCCCGGATCTGGCAGACATAGCCCTGGATGATCCCGTGCGGATGTATTTGCAGGAAATTGGGCAGGTTCCTCTGCTCACTGCAGAACAAGAGGTTGAACTGGCGAAGCAGATGGAGGCAGGAGATAATGCTCAGGTCTACCTGGAACGTGAAGACTATACGTCAGGTCAAGAACGCAGTCAGCTTGAAAGAGATTTCGCTCGTGGTTGCGAAGCTCGTCAACACCTCATTCAGGCAAATTTGCGGCTCGTTGTATCCATCGCCAAAAAGTATACGTCGTATGGCTTGACTATGATGGATCTGGTACAGGAAGGCAATATCGGATTGATGCGAGCGGTTGAAAAGTTTGACTATACCAAGGGGCATAAGTTTTCGACCTATGCAACCTGGTGGATTCGGCAGGCAATTACCCGTGCCATTGCCGATCAAAGCCGAACTATTCGCTTGCCTGTGCATATGGGAGAAGCTATCAGTCAGGTCAAGCGCACCTCGCATAAGCTGCAACAGTCTATGCAGCGTGAGCCAACTCCTGAGGAAATTGCTGATGCTATGGGTATCAGCCCGAATAAGGTGCGCCGTACCCTGGAAGCATCTATGCACCCCCTCTCGCTGGAAATGCCCGTTGGTCAAGATGGCGAAGGGCGAATGGGAGATTTCATTGAGGATGATCGAGTAGCTACCCCCTCGGAAGCAGCCGCTGCATCTATGCTGCGCGAACAGATTGAAGAGGTTTTGCAAAAACTACCAGAGCGTGAACGCAAGATTATTCAGTTGCGGTATGGCTTGAAAGATGGTCGCTACCGTACCCTTGAAGAAGTCGGCGTTGAGTTCGGTATCACTCGTGAGCGCATCCGTCAGATTGAGGCGGTGGCATTGCGCAAGCTGCGACATCCACATCTTGGCAAAAAATTACGTGGATACCTGGAATAACGTGTCCGGGCACTTGAGCTCCCCGTTGCACGGGAGCCGCTTTGAACACAAGAAAGGTTGCAGAAGCACGCATGACGGATCCGGATAGCATTTTGCAGTTGGGTATTGAGGCAGCCCGAGAAGGTAACAAGGATGAAGCCCGCAATCTCTTTCGCTTGCTTACAAGTGAAGATTCTCAAAACGTTCAGGCATGGCTCTGGTTGGCCGGTGTCTCAGAGAGCATTGATGAACGTCGAGCCGCATTGGAACGTGTGCTTGAAATTGACCCCAATAATGATATGGCTACCAAAAGTTTGCAAGCTCTGGAGGGATCATCTTCGCCAGCCCAGGCCGAGATGCCCCCATCAGGGCCTGCAGGCGTGCCGCCAACCTCGCCTGAACCATCATCACCACCCGCAGAATATGGGGCTGATGAAGGCGATTTCGACGATCCTTTTGCTGAATTAGACGCACTCTCTGATGTAATGGCTGAAGATACACGAGCGGTGGGGCGTCCTGAAGCAACAGAACCGGAAGAAACATCTGCAAAATCGCAGATATCTTCCGTTGATGAAACACACAAGGACACATCTCCTGCCGCATCAACTTCGTCATCAGCAGCAGCATCACAAACGCGACAGGAACATCGTCCATCTTCAACTGAAAGCAGGAAAGACTGGAGTAGTAAAGAAGAAGGGAGGAGTTTGTCAATGGCAAAAGGTTCTTCGGGTGGTGTTAATCTCCGATTGGTAGCTCTGGTGCTTGCCGTGGTGGTCGTCGTTATGGGGGTTGTTTTTGTTGTCTGGCCCATGTTTTTTGGCAAGCCACAGACGGCACCGGCTCCCCAGCCAGCCGCACAACAGCAACCAGCCAACGGTGGCGAGGAACAGGCACCCCCGTCCGAGGAGGGTGCAGAGGGGAGCGGTGTGGATGGAGAAGCTGCGCAACCAACTTCCGAACCAGCGGATGCTGGTGAAGAAGCAGGAGCAGAGCAACCAGCCCCGGAACAACCCGGTGTTGCAACATCTGAGACTCCCCAGGAAGCTCCGACAGCAGAAGCACAGCCCGCACAACCCACGCAGCCCGCACAACCCGCACAACCCACACAACCTGCACAACCCGCGGATGGTGGAAATGTTCAAGTTATTCCGCCAAACAACCCGCTGGAAAGCAGTGGTTGGCTGTACGACTTCAATCAGCAAATGTGTGGAGGGAATTCGTGCGCAACCCCGTGGCGGACTAATATTGGGAGTTTTCAAGCCAAAGGTCGCTTTGTGATTGTTCTGGTGATGGTGGTCAATAACACCGGCCAGGAGCAACCACTTCCCGCCGATTTTCTGGTTTTGCAGGATGCGCAGGGACGTACCTACAATACTCTGCCACAGGTTTCCAGTGCCTACGTCACCCCCGGTGTGCAGGCAGACCGAAGCCATGAGCAACCCATTCCAGCCAATGGCATAGCAACCAGTGTTGCACTGGTCTTTGATGTTTCGACTGATGCGACGGACCTGGTTCTCTATGCACCCTCCGGCCCGGCCCAGGGGTGGTTGATATTGCAAAACGTCCAGTAGAGAAGAAAAGGGAAGCCAGGATAAAGCGAAACGGATAGTAGTGCGACTTTGGAAAGCGGGCAGAAGCAACTATCAAACCAGCATATTGATGATGCCCATGCCCGCTTTGCGCTTTTGTCCGCTGACGAAGTAACCCACCTGCTCCACTACAGCCTGAAGCTGAGCAATGCAGGCAAACCTGCAGGCGCACGTACTATCCTCCGTACACTTGCGCGGCACTATCCGCATGATAGCCGTGTCTGGTTGTACCTTGCCCAATGTGCAGAAACTCCGATTGAACAACACCAGGCCCTGGAACACACCCTTGCGCTAGACCCTGAGCATGAGCAGGCACGCGAGCGGCTCAATCGCCTTCATGCGCAATATGCCGACCTGTTGGAAGACACACGCCCAACTCATCCCCAGACCCGCAGCAAAAAATCCAGAACCTATCAAGTTGTCACTATGCTTGTTGCCGTATGTGTGCTGGTACTGATCCTGGTTATTACGATCAATACCTCGCTCATTTCGTTCTCTGCTTTGCCACTACCCGGCAACATACTTCCCGCGGGCCTGGCCCCCTCTCATTCGCAGGACTCTGCAGCCGACGTTCCAACCTCCATGCCCACCGTTCCCCCTACCCCACGTCCTGAACCCACGCTGTTGCCAGCAGGAGCTATCCTCACCCAGGATGACTGGTTTCTCCGGTTTATTCGACCCACCGACACGAAGATAGTAACCAGGAGCATCGGGCCATTTCAACCTGATGGGCATTTTGTGCTGGTGCTGCTTGCGCTGGCGAATAATGCCCCGATAGACCGTCACATCCCTGCGGATATGATACGCCTGATAGATGCCGAGGGCCATGCCTACACCCCGACGTTGCAGGTGTCAACCCACTATCTCGACATCTATGGACGGGGGCACTATGGTGATCTAGCATTGGAAGATACGGTTCCCGCCGGTGGCGGAATGGTTAGTGTGCCATTGTTGTTTGATGTTCCCCTCGATGCACGTAAGTTGCTGCTGACCACGAACAATCAGCAACAGCGAGGATGGTCTATTTCCAACCAGCCTGTGCGCAAAACAGAGTAGCTCAAAAAAGAGGGTTTTTTTTCTGCGCCCTTGCCCTTGCAAAAAGCTGGAAACAACTGAAGCACTGGCTTGCGTTTGTCTACCATCTACGGTCTATGCAGATGGAGACGCTCCACTGTCTTGCAATGCAGTATCGAGCACCTGACGAAACGCGCTCATATCAGCGTTCAGGTTTTTCAAATGGTCAGCCACCTGATTGCTTGTAGAATCTGCGCTCACCGCATCCGCTGTGCGCAGGCGGACCGTTTCCGCCAGCACACTATCTATGTTGGCATCTATGTTTTGTAGTTGCGCAGTAATGCGCCCGATAAAGGTTTCGAGGTCGCGGGCATGCTGCTGGCGTTTGACCAGTGCATCCCGCGTTTCCTCCAGTTGTTGTAAAATATACCCATCCGTTGTACGGGAGATTTTGTTGTCGATCTCACGAATATTCGCATCGAGACGAGCATAATCTATCTGGGACAGATAATCCTCGATAATCTGCCCTTTGCCCGCCAGCATATGGGCCTGATCAACCAGTTCGCGGGTCTGCAAGGTCATCTTTTGCAACAGGTGTTTCATCGGTTCATCTGCCTGCGCGATGGAGCGTTCGACTTTGCGCTGGGACTTGTCTATCTCGTTGATAATCTCACGAAAAGCCTGGCTGGTAATACGGCCACGCGATGCCGATTGCTTTGCCTGCGCAATCAGGCCAGGGTCACGGGATGCCAGAAGCACCGAGAGTACATAGACAAGCAATCCCAGTGGGAGCATCCATAGAGCAATGGTCAGGCCGGTGAATAGGGCAGCCAGCAAGACAAGGAGCGCAAATGGTTGACGAGCAGCGAGCAATAGTGTATGCATAGCTACAGTTCCTTTTCAAGTCGCTTTATGGTTGATATTGCACGAATGCTTCCAGGGTAGCGATATAGCGGATGGTGCCGTTCTCTTCACCGATTTCTTCCCAGTTGCGCGGGTTCTGAAAATCGCCACCGCGTGACTGAAAGTTGATGTTACTGGTTTGTATGGTAACATTCTCTCCATACGTTTCCTGCGCCTTGCGACGATAGGCGTTGATGAATTCGGTGCGAATGGTTGCATCATCTGCGCCGCGCTCCACCACAATCTCGATATCTGTTTTGAACATATCACTCACCAATGGATTGGGGGTTGGTTCAGGAAAGAGGGCAAAGGGGGCCGCACTCATAGGAAGTGGGCCAAGCAGGGCGGTCAATCCCGTCACGATGAGTGCCAGGAGGAGATACATACCAGCAATAATTTTCGACCATCGAAGCATGGAATAATTCCCTCTATCATAATTGCTCTGGTTCTGGTGATTTCAACTGTGCATTCTCTGTATATAATAACATAGCAAAGATGAGAGACAAGAAAGGATAATCTTATGCGACCACGTGCTCATATCAGTCTGTTTTTGCTCTTCACGCTGTTGATTTCCGCCTGTGGTATTGTTGATGTGGGCAGCAATGGCGAGGGTGCCAGCCAGGGGCCACCGCCGGATGCCCTCGCTATTACGATTGCCTATAGCCCGGAGAAAGAAACATGGTTGCAGGAGCGTATTGCGCTCTTCAACCAGCAGGAAAACGAGGTAGACGGCAAACCCATCTTCGTCACCGGTATCAACAAATCCAGTGGGAAAGCACGCACCGAGATTAAGGAAGGTAAGTTGCTTACTACCGTCTGGAGTCCCTCGGCGTCAACCTGGCTGGAAGTGCTCAAAGAAGAGACCGGTAACCAGAATGTCGCAGTTTCCCAGAAGCCGCTGGTTATGACGCCGGTTGTTATCTCGATGTGGCGACCAATGGCTGAAGCGATGGGTTGGCCCGAAAAAGCCATCGGCTGGAGCGATATGCTCGACCTGATCAACGACCCGCAGGGCTGGGGCAGATTTGGGCACCCGGAATGGGGCAAGTTTTCCTGGGGACATACCGACCCGGAAATTAGTACCTCCGCCCTCTCCACCCTCATCGCGGAATTTTACGCCGCCACCGGCAAACAGCGTGACCTGACGGTGCAAGATGTGCGTAGCGAACAGAGCCAGCAATTTATTCGCGACCTGGGCAAAGGTATCAAACATTATGGGTATAATACACTGGTTTTCAGCGAAAATATGCGCAAGTTTGGCCTCAGCTACATTTCTGCCTTTCCGATGGAAGAGATTACGCTGATAGAGTTCAATAAGAGCAACCCGCCCACGCCGCTGGTGGCAATCTATCCCAAAGAGGGATCGTTCTGGCATGACAATCCGTTCATCGTGATGGCAAGCGCGACCGAAGCCGAGCAGCAGGCAGCCCAGCAATTTTATGAGTTTTTGCTGACGGCAGAGAGCCAGCAACTGGCGATGAGTCAGGGCTTTCGTCCCGCCAATCCTTCGGTAGAACTGGCTTCGCCTATCAGTGCAGACTTTGGGGTAGACCCGCAAGGCGTGCAAAATACGCTGGAAGTTCCCGATGCAGAAGTTATTGTTGCTATCAAGGACTCCTGGAGCCAGAACCGCAAACGGGCGGATATTATTCTGGTGGTAGATGTATCTGGCTCAATGGAGGGGGAAAAGCTGCAAATGGTCAAAGCAGGAGTGGAGAGCTTTTTGTTGCGTATCCTGCCGGAAGACCGCCTCGGGTTGGTCACATTTGCAAATGAGGCAGAGGTCGCCGTTAAACCTGAGCCGCTGTCGGATAATCGTATCGCCCTGCAAACCACCATTCAAGAAATGTTTGCCGAGGGCGGAACTGCCCTGTATGATGCTCTGGTTGTCGCGGAAGAAGCGTTACGAACATTGCCGCCCCCGGAAGAGGATCGTATTCGGGCGATTGTGTTGCTCAGCGATGGCGAAGACAATGAAAGCCGCATAACGCTGAAGGAGTTGGAAGATACCTATTACGAGTCTGGCATCAGCATCTTTCCCGTTGCGTATGGCACAGATGCCAATATGCATGCACTTGAGCGTATTGCAGATTTTTCGCGCACGATTGTGGTGCAGGGGAGCACCGGCGATATTGCGCAAATATTCGAGAATTTGAGCAGGTATTTTTAATATGAATCCAGCAGTGCATATCACGCAGCAGGATATTCTCTATGAAGACCGCTGGTTGCTGGCGTTGAATAAGCATGCGGGATGGTATACTACTCCGACAGTAGGCGACACCGAGAACAATATTCGTGTGGCTTTAACCCGTTTTTTGCAGCAGCGGACTGATGGGGAGATTACGCTGCATCTTGCTCACCAGTTAGACCGTGATACATCGGGTATTTTGTTGTGTAGTCTCAACCGCGAAGTCAACGCGCCACTGCAAGAAGCCTTCACCAGTGGTAGTATAGAGAAAACCTATATCGGGGTCTGTGCCGGCGCACCGTCCGAAGATGTCTTTGCGCTGCAGACCGGCCACGGACGGAAACGCGGCGGATGGTGCATCTATCCGCTGGAACAGGTGGGGATGATATTGCCCAATAACAAGCCGGTACGCTATGCCCACACGAGTTTTGCCGTTGAGCAGCGGGGAGGCGATGCCGCCATTGTGCGGGCGACGCCGCATACCGGGCGCACCCACCAGATACGCTTACACCTTGCAGAGCTTGGGCATCCGTTGCTTGGGGATGAGCGATATGGTGGGCCGATGACATTTCGCGGGCAACCATTGTCCTTTCATCTCCTGCATGCTGCCCGGTTGCGTCTGACGCATCCGGTATTGGGTGATATACTCTCGCTGGAGGCACCGTTTCCAGCCCATATGGCTGCCGTAGTGAGGAGTTTGCATGACCAGTCTCTTACAATGGTTCCTGGCAACTGAAAAAGGGCGGAACCAGCATAGCAATGAAGATAGTTCCCTGGTACATCCTGAAGCCGAACTTCGCAGCAAATCGGCGCGGAGAAACACCAGGGGAGCACAATTGTGTGTGGTTGCGAATAATCTGGGGAGTACCCACGAGCGTGAGCAATCCAGGAAGAACGTGCTCGAACGTATCCGTGAGCTGTACTATTATAATCTGCAAGAAGCTGCGCCTGACCAGGCTATCCTGACCGCGCTACGGCAGGCCAGCCGTGAGCATGCAAGGAGCACGTTGCAGAAACCTGATGCGCAGAATCATCCGTTGCCGGTGGCTCTGGTTGTTGCCGATGGCAACCATGCGTATGTGGTCAGTCTGGGCAACACGCGTGCCTACCTCTGGCGCGAGGGCCATATCCAGCCCGTTGCTACCCGTCCCGAAAGCGCAGATGATCCGTTTAGTGTGCTGCAACACGTGACCCTTCAGCCACGTGACCGTCTGCTGCTCTGTACGGATGGGTTATACGCCACGCTGGATGAGGAACAGATAGGCCCGCTGCTGGGGGGGACACCGGAACGGGCGGCGCAGAAACTCGTATCGCTGGCCCGCGAGCGTGGGGCAAAAGACCACGCAACTGCTGCGGTAGGCTATTATGGGCCACCGCGCCCGCAGACAGTCCGCCTGACACCAACCAGTTTGCTGTCGGTTGCCGGTGTGCAGGGTAATCAACTGCTACAACACATCCAGCAACAGATGCAGGCGAATCCGGAGATACAACAGATGCAGCAGCGCGTGCAGCGCAACCCGCTGCTGTGGGGAGCAGTGGCGGTTGTTGGGGTGCTGCTGGTGGTAGGAGTCATGTCAACCCCGCTGGCCGGGCTGGGGGGGGGGGGTTTGGCTGCTTCTGGACAACAAAACGCTACCCACTCAACATCTTCCGCAACAGCGGCCGCACGGTTGGTGCCATCGGTGACCGTCCAGCCACTCAATGCCACCAATGACCTGTTACCGACAAGCACCAGCTCTATGACTACAACTCCAACCTCGACCACGACGCCATCACCCTCGCCAACGCCCAGGCCAATACGCGTGTTGCACGAAATGCTGCGGCTACCGCGCCTGGACGTCCGGCAAGTGTCTGACTCGGATGTTTTGAGCGAACAGGAGCAGCAAGTCTATCTGATGTGTCAGCAGTTTGTGATGGAAAACCCGGCGCGAGCAGCTTTTGTGCTTACTCGCGATACGCAATCATTGGAGGATGCGCTGAACTTTGCTTTTATTCGTGAGAGTGGGGCGGCAGAGATAGCCGGTATCCCGCCGGGCGATCGTATCCGCGACACCTGTTTTCAGACTGCGCTGATGCCGTTGGCGGTGGAGGTAGAAGAGCAAGATGATATGCGCGAGGAATATCCTTTTGAGGCAAGCAAGATTTATCAGGTGCATTATACCGATAGCGCGGTACCGGTGTTTGCCAGCAGCGAGGATATTGCTGCCGAACCGTTGCAAGAGGCTGAACAGCAGGCGATGGATACCTGTCCGCTGCGCAGCGATGTGCAGGCAGGCGATGCGCGGGTTATCTTCTCCGCGCAGGAAGGGATCGTCTTTACGACGGTCAACGAACGCACGGCGGAGGGAAAGCCATATGTTTTTGCGCTACAAGAGGGTAGTGCCGCATGTTACACGGTAAGCAGCCAGGTTGAACGGGTGCGGGTGGAGGGAACGGAGGAACTGGATATTTTGCTGGACCTGCGGCCCGGTATGCTGGCGATTGTGCGCCAGTAGCCGTTACGCTGTTTGCGGAAACGCAGAGGCGCAGAGGCGCAGAGATGCAGAGGTCAGCGGTCGCTTGTCCCCTCAAAGGGTTGGCAGGTTCCACCTTCGCATTCCTCGGATTTGCCCGTCAGCCGATACCGATTGCGGGCCACCCATGCGTAGAGGGGACGTGCGATGGTCATAGCACCGGGCAGATACATCAGGAGACCGGCAGGCCGCACGAGGGGCAGAAGCAGCAGCGTTTGCCGCACTGCTTCCGCACCTCGGTGGGTGGTGGTGCCATCGGGCGCAACCAGATGGATTTCGCGTTGCGCAGCCTGGGGTGTGATGTGGGGAAAACGTTGCCGCACACGCTCGTTTTGCAAGTCAAGCAGAGCAATATGGTTGTGCGTGTCCAGGGCCGCAATTGCCTTGGCCTGCCGTGTACAGAGCGGGCATGCGCCGTCATAGAGCAGGGTGTAGACTGGTTGCATAGGTGTTAGCTCTGCTCTTTCCCTTTGCGCATCTGCTGGATACTCCAGAGCATAGCAGCCGTGACGGTTGCCTCGTCCAGATTGCCAGCAATGGGGATAATGTCAGGGATGATTTCAATGACCCCACCGGTCGGGTTAATCAGATAGATAGCACTCAGGATAATGACCCCGATATGCCCGATTTGTTTGAGGAATGGTTTCTTTTGTTTCGTCTGTACTTCTTGCATCTCTGGTATTTCTTGTATCTCTTGCGGCATCGGTTTCTTTCCTTTCGCTTGCTTGCCAACGGGGAATGGCTGTCATACCAAATACGGGTAAATAGGGAAAACGCAGAGACGCTGAGATCTCAATGGGTGTCACCTGTGGGTGCGTGAGGGAACCAGGTTCCCTCACACTCCC
>CAYFVX010000025.1:0-3626 GCA_964346425.1 uncultured Chloroflexaceae bacterium
GGTGTTTACCCGTGTGACGATGTCCTGGGGGTTGTCACTTGCAGATGAGCAGGTAGCGCAATTCGCTCGTTATGCGCTGGTGCTTCAGGAGTGGAACGAACGGGTTAATCTCACAGCGATTACCGACAGCGAAAGCATCGTAGTTCGGCATTTCCTCGATTCGCTCCGCTGTGCGCTTTCCTGGCAACACATTCCCCAGACATTGATTGATGTTGGAAGCGGGGCTGGTTTTCCTGGCCTCCCGCTGAAGATTGCGTTTCCTTCGCTGACATTGACCCTCGTAGAAGCAACCGCAAAGAAAGTAGCTTTTTTGCAGCATGTGGTTGATCTGCTTGCGTTGTCCGATGTTCGCGTGTTGCACGCCCGTGCCGAAGAGGTGGGACATCTCCATGACCACCGGGAACAGTATGATGTGGTGACGGTGCGGGCAGTAGCTGCGCTCCGCGTACTGGCAGAGTATTGTCTGCCGCTGGCCCGTCTCGGTGGCTTTGTGCTGGCTCCCAAGGGAGCAGTTATCGAGCAGGAAATAGCGGCAGCCCACCATGCGCTCCAGGTGCTCGGCGGCGAATTATTATCCGTTGAAACAGTGCAATTGCCAGCAAGAGATGCACAAAACCTGGTGGTGTTGCGCAAAATTGCCACGCCCCCGCCGCAGTATCCTCGCCGCGTAGGATTGCCACCCCGCCGCCCGCTGTAACCACGACCTGAAGATGATCAGAAGATTACACGGTAACTGTTCACATTCACGGGAAAGAAAACGAGCCGCGCACGTCAGTAAGCGGATATTTCCCGTTCGTAAGCACATTTTGTCCGCCCCCTCACAGTCGCGGCTCGTCTGTTTGCCTCATTTCTGAACAGTTCCATTACCCGCCATTCTCCACACCTGGTATGACCTATGCTATACTGGGATGCAGACGATTCGCACAAACGAGTATCGGGTTGCCAGAATTGGTGAAACACCTATGAGTATTCTCATGATAGAGTGCATGGTTAGCACACAGCACCAACCGCCACCCAACGTGCAGGACTGCGCGGCAAAGCAACAAACGGCTCTACCCAACCGGAGGACTTACCCATGACACCCACACCAACCCCAGAAACAGAAACAGAAGCAAAAGCGGCCCGCGCAACTAGAAAATTGCTCCCCGCAAACAATGGTGGCGGCCTCTTTGCTCTCCTGCGTGACAAACCCTACGTCTTTCTGATTGTCTTCGGCATTTTCATCCTCCTTCCACCGAGCATCTTCATTGTTGAACGCAGTTTCATCGCAGACCGCACCCCTCAGTTTGTGCAGGGGAGCCCACGCTCGCAATACTCGCAAAAGCTCTATATCACCATCAACGAGATAGACGTAGACAGTGGCACTGCACAGTTTGGCGTCCAGTTTACTACCCTCAACCAGGAACTTGCCAACCAGCAGATCGAAGCAGCCATCACCAATGGCGAATTTGTGACCGATGAGCGGGGAGAAACAGCACAACAAATTATCGAAACTAGCCAGCACCGGGCTCGCTTCACCATGCCCCCGCCGCCAGAAACGCTCATCCAGCAAGATGATATTGTCTTTGAAAAAAACGATTTGCAAATACGCGTCGAAGGGCAGGCCGACCTCTATCCCTTCGACACCTACCAGTTTCGGCTGCAAAGCAAACTGAGCACCGCCAAAAACTACCTTACCCAATACCACACCTATTTCTGGCTGGACGATCCCCAGTTGATCTATTACGCCCGCCCGGAGAGTATGCACCGTCAGGAAAATGGATCGTCTGTCTACCGTCCCAATACCATGCAAGTTACAGTCCGCCGCCCGGCCTACTACATTCTCTATATCGTCTCCATCCTGCTGCTGCTCTTTTTTATCGTCATCTGGACGCTATGGCGCGTGTATCACAAAGGACCACAGAGCACCGAGTCGGCGTTTGAAGTGCTGGGGCTGAATCTGGCGATCATCCTGGCAATACCCGATGTCCGCGGGTTGCTGGTGCCAGCCGAGCTTACCTATGTGCCAGTGATAGATACCTCGCTGGCAACCATTACCATGCTCTCTATCTACTGTGTGGTCATCTACATTGTCAATCGCAACGCCATGCGCAAAACCGCGCAGGCAAACGAAGCAGATGGTACTGACGAAACGAAGGCTGAGAAAGAAGCATAACAAAAAAGGAAGGAGTTACGTGCCCTGAAATCCTGCATATCCGCACACGCTGGCTCTGCCCACACCGGACGCATGCCGCTTGCGCTTGCAATCCTGTTGCTGCTTCTTTGCAGCAGTGTGTTGCTGCCCGCGTGCAAGCAATCATCATCGTGCGTGGTGCCGAACGTTGACGATGGACTGATGCCACACGTAGCACAGTCCACGATCGAAAGGCAAGGGCTACAGGTTGAACGCAAATTTGCAATCGAACATAGCACCAAGTTCCGCACGGGCGAAGTTATTGGGCAAGACCCATCTGGCGGCAGCCCGGCTCCCTGTGGCAGCAAAGTAACGATCTATATCAATCCAGAAGAATCGCTGAACACAACCAGCAGCCCGGACGAACCAACCGGCGCACCTTCCACACCAATGGAACCATCGCCTTCACCATCGCCAACGACTGTCGCCCACACAAACGCACCACCTATCACGCCAGACACCGTTGCCGAAGTAGCTGAAATACAGGCATGGAAGGTGCCGAAACGGTTGCTGAGTATCGCCTTTGCCCCCGATGGCAAAACCATCGCGGCTGGTAGCGAACAGGGCAACATCTATCTCTGGCAGGTGAGCGATGGCACACTGCTGCATACTATGCAGGGACACAAGGGCGAGGTGTATAGTATCGCCTTCTCCCCAGATGGTGAAACATTGGCATCGGGTGGTCAGGACCATAGCGTGCGGCTCTGGGAGGTGGCAAATGGCACCGAACTTGCAAACTGGAAAGAACAAGAGCAAGAGCATCAGAGCTGGGTCTATAGCGTGGCGTTTGCGCCCGATGGCACGACGATAGCATCAGGAGCAAAAGACCAGACCGTCCGCCTGTGGGACGTGGCTGAGGGCACCGTCCGCCAGACATTCCGCAGCCTGGGTGACGGCATCCGTAGTGTTGCCTTCGCGCCAGATGGACAATCGCTGCTGGCTGGCGCAGAAGATGGCAGCATCCGTTTGTGGAATATGCCGGACGGCTCGCTTATGCGCACCGAGCCGGGCCATGCAGAAGCCGTTACCAACGTGGCGTTTGCGCCCGATAGCAAAACATTCGCCAGCAGCGCAACAGACGCCACCATTAACCTCTGGCAGCCTGCGCGTCAGGAGCCGCTACTGCGCACGCTGCAAGGGCATACGCAGGCGGTGCAGAGCACGGCCTTTTCACCGGACGGTCATCTGCTGGTTTCTGCCTCGCACGACAACACGTTGCGGCTCTGGCTGGTCGAAACCGGCAAGCCTCTCCAGACCCTGCGCGGACACGAAGACCGCGTGCAAGGAGTTGCGCTTGCACCGGATGGCAGCATCATAGCCTCCGCCTCGCGTGACCGCACCGTGCGGCTGTGGGGGGTTGGACAATAGACCGTGTGGACGGAGAAGACCATGTGGACGGAGAGACCGTGTGGACGAGAGACCGTGTGGACGAGAGACCGTGTGGACGAGAGAC
>CAYFVX010000025.1:3726-13192 GCA_964346425.1 uncultured Chloroflexaceae bacterium
GAGAGACCGTGTGGACGAGAGACCGTGTGGACGAGAGACCGTGTGGACGAGAGACTTTTTTCGATTGCAAGAATCCTGTTGGGAATCATAGCAGCGGTTAAAAACCGCTGGATCTGTCCATACGTCCGTCTCTTTCGTGGCAAAACCCAGCCGGCTGCTGCGCTTTGGATGCTTCACCTGAAGCGAGATTCCATTCGTAAAGAGATTCTTGCAATCGAAAAATCCCCAAACATATGAGGCGACAAGAGCGAAAGAGAAAGGCAGAGACATGAAACGTATCGCTGTATGGACAACAGTTTGTTGTATGCTACTGCTGGTGGTGGTGGCGTGCAATCAGCAACCAGCCAGCAGTAGCTCAACCAATGCAGTCGTCACAACCGGATCACTGACCCCCGCCGATGCTGCACAGCAAACTGCACCAACCGAGGCAACCGCACCAACCGAGGTCAGCCAGCCAGATGAACCCGCCACCGCAGCCGCTAACCAGGCCGCAACGGAATCGCCTGCCGCCACCGAAGAACCATTGCCGGTTGAAGAAACGGTCGAAATTCAGCCGCCGGTCGCCGAAATCACCACCACAACAGTGATAGAGCCAACACCAACCAGAAGCCCGCAAGAAACAACCATCAACCTGGCACGGGCAACCTGGGATACCGGCTGGTTTCAGGCCGCCATCTATCAGCAGTTGCTCGAGCGCATGGGATATAACGTCAACGGCCCGCAGACCAAGGACAACGAAGAATTCTACCTGCTGGTCGCCGAGGGCAAAGTTGATATGTGGCCCAACGGCTGGTTTCCCCTGCACAATGCCTTCCTGGGCAGCGACAAACAGCAGTCACATGTCGAAGTTATCGGCTCCGAATTACGCGGCGGTGCGCTACAGGGCTATCTCATAGACAAGCAAACCGCCGATGAGCAAGAAATCACCAGCCTGGGCGACCTGCAAGACCCGCAAATAGCCGCCCTGTTTGATAGCGATGGCAACGGCAAGGCGAACCTTATCGGCTGCGAGACTGGCCTGGGCTGCCACAAAGTCATTGAGCACCATATTGAAGCGTATGACCTGAGCGATACCGTGGAGCACATCCATCAAGGCGACTACTCACGGCTGATGCTCAAAACTATTGACCGATATGAAGCCGGCGAGCCGGTGCTCTTCTATACCTGGACGCCCAACTGGACCATCGGCGAACTGCAACCAGGCGAAGATGTCGTCTGGATAGAAGTACCTTTCCCCAGCCTGCCCGTCGAGCAGCGTGAGCAGGAAGACCAGACCGAGCTAGAAGCGGTGGTTGGATGTGTGGATGACCCGTGCCAGCTTGGATTTCCGCCCAATGACATCCGCGTAGTAGCGAATAGCGAATTTCTCGAAGAAAACCCCAAAATACGCAGACTGCTCGAACTGGTCGAAATACCGCGTACCGATATTGCACTGCAAAACGCCCGCATGTTTCTGGAAGGCGAGCAGAGCGACGCGGATATTGAACGGCATGCCCGCGAATGGATTGCACGCAATGCCAACCTGGTAGATTTCTGGGTCAATGAAGCCACGCCGTTTACCGGTGGTGGTATGTTGCAGCGCGTCAAAGCACGCGAACGGTTACTCTGTGGCATAGATGAGAACTTCAATGGGTTCAGCATATACAACGAGGAAACCGATACCTACGATGGCTTCAACGCTGATTTCTGTCGCGTCATCGCCACCGCCATCTTTGACGACCCCAATGCGGTAGAATTCGTCCCGCTCGAATTCCAGGAAAGCTTTCAAGCCATCAGCGACCGCAAGGTAGACGTCTTGCTCAATAATACGACCTGGACCGCCGTGCGTGATGCGGGGATGGACCCGCCCAACAGCGGCATCAGCCTGACCTTCGGGCCAACCATCTTTCACGATGGACAGCGGTTTATGGTGCGCACAGCAAGCGAAATCGGCGGTATTGATGAGATAACCGCAGAAAAGGTGAACACCATCTGTGTGCAGGAAGGCACCACTTCGGAGCAAAACATCATTGACCGCTTTGGTGCAACCCGCATCGGCATCAAGCCCTATGAAGATGTAGACCGCGTCTATGGCATGTACGAACAAGGCATCTGTGATGCAGTTACGGCAGATACAACCGAGCTTACCGCACGCTTGCTCGATATGGAAAACCCGGCCGAACACACCATCCTGCCAATACCCATTTCGCGCGAGCCGCTGGGTGCCGTGGTGATAGAGGGGGATGACGAATGGGCCGATGTGGTAAACTGGGCAATCTTCGCCACCATGTATGCGGAAGAGCTTGGTGTCAATTCCACCAATATCGAAACTCTGCGGCAGGAAAGCACCAACCCCGACATCCGTCGCCTGCTCGGTGTGCGCGGCGACATCGGCAAAAAGCTGGGGCTAGACAACGATTTCGCCTACAATATCATCCGCGAACTGGGCAACTATGGCGAAATCTACAATCGCAACCTTGGGCCGGGGACTGTGCTCAATATTGAGCGCGGGCCAAACAAGATATGGAATGAAGGTGGCGTGCTCAGTTCGCCCCCCTTCCGCTAATGTAAAAAGGGATGTAAGGCTCAGTAGTATTACTGAAAAACAGGAAACCTATCCTATGACATTGATTTTGTTTCTGCTTGGCCTGGTGCTCTTGATTGGCGGGGCCGAGCTTCTAGTGCGGGGCGCATCAAGCCTTGCCTTACAACTGGGCATTACCCCGCTGGTCGTTGGCCTGACCGTCGTTGCCTATGGCACAAGTGCGCCGGAGCTGGCGGTCAGCATCCAGTCGAGCATGGTAGGACAGGCGAGTATTGCCGTTGGCAATGTTATTGGTAGCAACATTGCCAATGTCTTGCTCATTCTTGGCCTGTCTGCGCTGATAACCCCACTGGTCGTCTCGCTGCAACTCATCCGTTTTGACGTGCCGTTAATGATTGGGGTCTCGCTACTGCTGCCATTGCTCGGCAGAGATGGGACACTGGGGCGCATTGATGGGGGCGTATTGTTTCTGGGGGCAGTCATCTACACCATCTGGCTCATACGCCAGAGCCGCAAAGAAACGCAGCAGGCGCAGGAAATTTTTGCCGCTCAACTGGCAGGGGAGCAGAGCGAAGAGGCAACGCCCCCCCATCCGCTGGCGTGGGTGCGGAACATCGTCCTGTTGCTGGTGGGGTTGGGGTTGCTGGTGCTCGGCTCAAACTGGCTGATAGAAGGTGCAATAACATTTGCCCGCTGGCTCAACGTGAGCGAACTGATCATTGGCCTCACGATTGTTGCCGTGGGCACCTCGCTACCAGAGATAGCCACTTCGGTGGTTGCCAGCCTGCGCGGACAGCGCGATATTGCAGTGGGCAATGTGGTGGGCAGCAACATCTTCAACATCCTGTCGGTGCTTGGATTGACCAGCATCTTCGCCTCGGATGGTATACCTATTCCTCCCACGGCATTGCAGTTTGATATACCGATTATGGTCGGAGTAACTGTGGCATGCCTGCCCATCTTCTTCACGGGGAGCGTTATTGCCCGCTGGGAAGGGGGACTCTTTTTTGCCTACTACATCGCCTATACGCTCTACCTGATACTGCGCACCACCCAACCGCTGTTGCTGCCATTGTTTCAGCAGGCAATGTTCTTCTTTGCGTTGCCGCTCACCGTTATCACCTTGCTCGTGCTGACCATCCAGGCAGCACAGCGCAAACGAGGATCGTAGACGGTACCCTGCGGGTGTGTGAGGGTAACTGGTTCCCTCACGCTCCCCTTTGGAGTGGAGTTTCTCAGGTTTTCGACTTCGTCGAAAACCTGAGAAACTCCACCAGAATGGGCTGGCACGCCCCTGCGTGCATGTACAGAGAGACAGATAGGAGTCTGCGCTGCGGGCGCACAGATGCAGCTATGCACCCGCGGCGCAGCTTCAGAGTTGTGTGTGGTGTTTTTTTTGCGGCGTAGCCGCAAAAAAAACACCACACAAACAATTACATTCCGCCGTCACTGTCTTCCCACTCAATACTATACCCACTCTGTTCCACCAGATAATCGCGAACTTTCTCGCTGAACGCAAGCAACGAGTACGCATCTACCGTCGCAAAACGATAGAGGTCTTTGTCTTCAAGCTCCTCGTGGCAATCGCTCAGCGTGCCAAAAAACTGTTCCATGCCAAGCAGACTACTCGTCAAGTCAGCCGGCAGGATGCCCATTGCTTGCAGCAGCTTTAGGCGTTCCGAGGTTTCTTGCGGTGGTGTCTTTTCTTCCCAGAGCAACGCCAACGACGCTAACTCCACCATATCCTGCGACGTTTTGTACAGGCGGGCAAAGGCAAATTCCTCCAGCAACTCGCTGGTTTGAAACTCCTCTTCAGTGACCGCCTTCAAACGTGTCATCAAACCACCCAGGCGGCGTTCCATTGAAGAGAGCTTTATTCTGATTCTTTTGCGAAGGTCATCTCTCTCGGTTTTATCCATTGGCATTCTCTTCACTCTCGATAGCAGCCAGAATCGTCTCATTTGAGGGAGTTCCGCGCTGCGCAAAAATAATCTTCCCGTTCTTTCCAACCACGTACACCATGCGATTGATAATGGCAAAGGGGCCAATATTGACCAGCACCGTATCATAGGCAAGCGACACCGTCCGATCACTATCTACCAGCAACGGAAACTGGAAGTTGTGTTTCTCGGAAAACTTCCGATGGCTGAGTGAGTTGCCGTGATTGACCCCAAACACGACGACCCCCGCCGCAGTAAAATCTTCATACCCGTCACGGATACCGCAAAGCTGCATCGTACACACAGGGGTTTGATCACCAGGATAAAAAATCAAAACCACCGGTTGCGCACCCCGAAATGATGAAAGCGTGATTATATCTCCATCGGCAGTAGGGAGCGTAAAATCAGGAGCGGTCGTACCAACCTCAAGCATAGAAGCCTCTTTTCTCTCTATGGTTCAACACGTCATTCAGCCTCTTTCCTCTGTTCAAGAGACTACCGGATGCTTTCCATCGAGAAAGCATTTGATTCAATCAATGCTGGCGGCGTAGTGGTCGGCGGTACAGGTGCTTCTGTGTCTGGTTCAGGTGTATCAGTCGGCAGTGGCGCAGGCGTATCGGTAGGCGCGGGCAACGGCGTATCCGTTGGCGCGGGCAACGGTGTATCGGTAGGTGCAGGTAGCGGCGTGTCCGTTGGCAAGGGCAACGGCGTGTCCGTTGGTGCAGGCAGCGGCGTATCGGCAGGTGCAGGCAGCGGTGTGTCCGTCACTATCACCTCCGGGGTGGCGGTAGCGTTTGCATCGGGCGCAATGGTGTCCGTCGCCACCGGTTGCTCAGGCGCAGGCTGCTCAGGTGCAGGTTGCGCCTCAACTGGTGTTGTCGTCGGAACAATCACCGGCTCCGCGTCATCTGCTGGATCTGTGGGTTGCGCATCCACCGGCGTTACCGTCGAGTTCTGCGGCAGCGTTGCAGATGGGGACGGCTCTTCGGACAACGTCGTGGCTGTTCCTGATGGGCGTTGCGTCGGGACATCGTCAGTTTGTGGGGTTGATTGTGTGGTTGCCGTGATCGAGAGTGACGGTGTTTCGCGCAACGCAGCAGCAGTCCCAGTCTGGGTCATCCTTCTGGTTGTCGTCATGACCGTTGTCTCCTCGTTCGCGTCGGACGTTTGCCGTACCACCGGCGAAAGCGTGGCTGGCAGAACCTGCGGTTTGTTTTGCGGTGTCGGGGTTGCCTGCGGTCCATCTGCTGTCGGGGTTGGCGAGACAAAGATCGCCATGACATTTTGCCCCAGGGCGCGGACACCACCCGGATCAGCCCAGTAAATCCCCATCCCACTGACCCCCAGTGCCAGAAGAATAGCGATAGTCCACAAGACCCAACGTGGCGGTGGTCCAATATCTATGCGCGAAAAACTCTTGCGTGCCTCCGAGGTATACGGAATCTCATCAGTCTTGGTGGCATAGAGCTGCTCGTACTGATTGCCCACACTGTCGGCATCCATTTCCAGATACTTCGCGTAGGACCGCACCATCTGCTTTGCCATCGAGCCACGGGGAAGCAGCGAAAACTTTTCTTCCTCCATTGCCTGCAAGTAAGACATGCGAATATGCAGGTCATTTTCTGCCTGCACCAGCGAGACATTTTTCTTGCGGCGTGCCTTGTATAACCTGCGACCAAGTGAGGTATCGGCCGGCAGAGTATCATCTTCCACCTCAATGGGTGACGCCTCGGCATAGGAACGGAGCAAAGATATCTCATCTATTTCTGAAATAAAGACGTTACTTTTTTCCGCAGCAAAATCGGTGGCCCGCCGCGCTCCCTCTTCCCTACCGGTCGCAGCTAGACCATGGACTGGTTGGCCTGACGCGTCGGCAGACGATGGCGGCGGTTGATTGGCGGAAACGTGCCAGCCAGATTGCGAAGGTGAAGAACGGGATGGTTGTGGATCCTCTGATGCATGCAACTCGACCGATTCCGGCGGCTGCCTTTTTTGCACTGGCGGCTCTGTTGGCACAGGCCGATCATTCCCCGATGGGGACGGCGGATACGATGGGTGTACAGTCTGCGGCGGCGGCTCCTGATGTCGTGGCTCTGCAAATGATTGCACCGCTGGCGATGCATCTGTTGCGGCAGGGTGCGCACCAGACGCAGAAGCATCGGGCACTTGTTGTGCAGAGGCAGCAGGCCCCCCATCCGTGGCTGGTCTGCTTGCCGCTGTCGTATGGTGACTGGCAGAGAACCCATTGCTTGTCCCCCGCTGACCTGCCCCCGGCTGCATACGCAGCCGTAACCGGACCAGCAACTCTTTCATACGATATGGCTTGGTGATATAATCAACCGCCCCGGCTTCCAAACCCCGCACAATCTCATCCTCGCGCCCCTCGCCACTCAAGATGATAACTGGCACGCTGCCAGCAAAACGTTCCAGCAACTCCCAGCCAGCCCCTCGATTAGTCTTGACTTCAAGCAACACCAGATCCGGCCGATGCTCTGCAAACATCGCTTCGGCTGGCTTGATTGTGCTTGCTTTGAGGACTTCGTAGCCTTCCTGCTCCAGGTGAGCTGCAAGCTGGGCGAGCAGGACAATATCATCGTCTATGACCTGGATAGTAGCCAACGAGCCTCCTTTACCTCTCCTGAAACATACACCACGTGACAATAACCCAGACACGCACCATCATGGGATGTGGATGAACTGGCTACGGGGCAATCAGAGAACGAACAAGAGCGTGTTTTTGGATCGAGCATTCGCTTATCTCGTAGAATATTTCAGAAACATGCGGTATCATTATATCATGGATAGTTGGAGACAACAACGAGATGATTATGACGAGAAGCTTTCAGTTTACCTATGATGTCATTGTGATTGGGGCCGGGCACGCCGGCTGTGAAGCAGCTAACGCTGCTGCCCGCATGGGGTGCCGCACCCTGTTATTTACCACCGACCTGGATAAAATAGCCCAGATGTCGTGTAATCCAAGCATTGGCGGGCCTGCCAAATCGCAACTCGTGCGCGAAATTGACGCGCTGGGCGGGTTGATGGGCAAGATTAGTGACCAGAGTTTTGTGCAGATACGTCTCCTCAATGAGAGCAAAGGGCCTGCCGTGCAATCAATCCGCGCCCAGGCAGATAAACGGCTCTACGGCAGGCTCATGAAAGAAACGCTGGAAATGATCCCCAACCTGCATCTGCGGCAGGCATTGATCGAGCGGATCATCCCCATAGAGCGCATTGCCGAGGTGCTGCCGGACGATCAGGAAGCCCCCGATGATCCGCAGCTTACCTTCGGGGTCCTGACGCATCTTGGGCAGCTCTATTACACACGCACCCTTATCGTCACCACCGGCACGTTTCTGCGTGGCCGCCTGATAACCGGCCAGACCATATGGAGCGGAGGCCGTGCTGGTGAGCCGCCATCCATCACCCTGGCCGAAAGTCTGGCCGAGCTTGGGCTACCCCTGGTTCGGCTAAAAACCGGTACCCCGCCGCGGCTGGATGCACGCAGCATAGACTTCAGCCAGACAGAAGTGCAGCAGGGAAGCCCCGTGCCGCTCTACTTCGGACATTACTATGCCTCGACCCAGGCAACCTATGGCCGCACCTATGACCATGGCAATGGTGTTTCTGCGCTGACGGGTGGGCCACTGCCACAGTTCCCCTTCTCCACCCCGCCCAACCCGGTCTACCCCGGTGCGCTCCTGGATGGCTGGCGCAGTCAATTGCCCTGCTATCTCGTCTACACCACGCCAGAGTTTCATAAACTGGTGCGGGCCAATCTGGACCGCGCACCGCTGTTCAGCGGCATGATAGAGGGCGTCGGTCCGCGCTATTGCCCCAGTATTGAAGACAAAATCGTGCGGTTTGCCAGCAAAGAGCGGCATCTGCTCTTCCTGGAGCCAGAAGGCTGGAATACCTGCGAAGTCTACTTGCAAGGGTGCAACACCTCGCTGCCAGAGGATGTGCAGTGGGAAATGATCCGGAGTATTCCCGCGCTACACTCCGTCGAATTTCTGCGGCTTGGCTATGCCATCGAGTATGATGCTGTGGCGAGCGGCGAAATCAATGCCGACATGAGTGCCAGACGGGTAGATGGGCTTTTTCTGGCCGGGCAGATAAATGGCACGACCGGCTATGAGGAGGCTGGTGCGCAGGGTATCCTGGCTGGCATCAATGCCGCCTGCCGCGTGAAGGGGCTACCCTCGGTTATTCTGCGCCGTGATGAAGCCTATATGGGGGTGCTGATTGACGACCTGGTCACGAAGGACATCCGCGAACCCTACCGCATGTTTACCAGCCGCGCCGAACATCGGCTGCTGTTGCGTGGTGATAATGCCGACCTGCGGCTGACACCGCTGGCCTATCGGCTTGGCCTGGTAGAACGTGTACGGGCTGACCTGGTGGAACAAAAGCGCGAGCAGAGTAAACAATTGCACACATTGCTCAGCCAGAAACGAGTAGCTCCCAATGCCAGCACCAGGAATGCACTGCTGGCAGCAGGCATTTCCTCCCTTTCCAATGACCTGACCGTCGAGACATTGCTGCGGCGTCCTGGCGTCACCTATCGCCAGCTTCAGCCAGCCCTCGACCTGCCAGACGCCGCAGAATACGTGATCGAGCAGGTAGAACTGGCAGCAAAGTACAACGAGTATATCGCCCGCCAGCAGCGTGAGGCAGAACGGGTACGCAAAATGGAAAACCGCCGCATTCCACCCGATATAGATTACGAGGATATTCAGGGCTTGCGGGCCGAGGCACGCCAGTTGTTGCAACGGTTTCGGCCAGCCACGCTGGGGCAGGCAACACGGCTGGCAGGTGTCAACCCATCGGATGTAGCCATTGTGCTGTTTGCGCTGGAAAAACGCGCAAAGCATACTGAGCAATCTCTGGTGGGGGCATAAATTTTTGCGGCGTAGCCGCAAAAATTTATGCCCCCACCAGAATAGGGGACTCTGATGGTAAAGTCCGTCCAACTCCTGGGAGCGCAGGCGGCTCGCCTGCC
>CAYFVX010000026.1:0-12939 GCA_964346425.1 uncultured Chloroflexaceae bacterium
TTGGCACCGCCAAACCCCTACCTGATAACCAATCCCCCCTTTACCATCAGAGTCTCCCCTGACCCCTGGGGCATCTACTCTGAGCGGCGGGGCCGATACTGGATAGCCTCGGCCAGATGCGGCGGAGCAATCTGCTCCTCGCCAGCCAGGTCCGCGATGGTGCGGGCCAGCTTGAGCACACGGTGGTAGCCACGGGCAGACAGGTTCAACTGGCGCACCGCTGCTTTGATAAGGCTCTGGCCGGAGGAATCCAGCGGGCAGAAGGTACGGATTTCGGCCGGTCCCATGTCGGTATTGGTCAGCAGATGGGTGCCTTCAAACCGTTTGCGTTGTAACTCTCGCGCATTGCAGATGCGCTGGCGAATAGCTGTGGATGGTTCGCTCAGACGGTCGCTACTGAGTTTCTCATACTTCACCCGTGGAACTTCGACGTGAATGTCGAAGCGGTCGAGCAACGGTCCGCTCACCCTTTTCTGATATCTGCTGACCGCTGATGGGCTGCATGTACAAGCTCGTTCCGGGTCACCGTAATAGCCACACATGCAGGGGTTTTGTGCGGCAATGAGCATAAAAGAGGCAGGAAAGACCACACTGCCCGAAGCGCGACTAAGCGTGACGATGCGGTCTTCCAGCGGTTGTCGCAGGACTTCGAGCTTGTTGCCAAACTCTGGCAGCTCATCCAGGAAGAGGACACCGCGGTGCGCCATCGTCACCATGCCCGGCTTGATGCGTCCGCCACCACCGCCAACCAGTCCGGCCAGTGAGGTGGTATGGTGCGGGGCGCAGAAGGGGCGATGACGGATGAGCGGCGTATCCTTTGGCAACTGCCCGCTGACGCTGTAGATTTTGGTGACTTCCAGAGCTTCATCAAAGTTCATGGGCGGCAGGATGGAGTTCATTGCCCGTGCCATCATTGTTTTGCCGGAACCGGGCGTGCCAGTCATCAACACGTTGTGCGCGCCGGCGGCGGAGACTTCCAGCGCACGTTTGACATGCTCCTGTCCGCGTACATCCTGGAAATCGACCGGGTAATGCACATCCACATCATCGAACGGCACCTCTGCCAGGTATGCCTGCAATTGATGCTCGCCGGTGGCATGCGCCACCAGATCAGCGAGCGTCCGCACTGGTACGACGGTTAGCCCATCTACTAGCGTGGCTTCGGCAGCATCTTCATACGGGACATAGACCGTTTCTATGCCATGTTCACGCGCAATAGCGACCATAGGTAGCACACCGTCGGTATGTCGCAGATTGCCGTCCAGAGACAACTCGCCAATAAAGATGGCACGTTCAACTTCAGTCGCGATTTGCTCAGAGGCAATGAGCAAGCCAATGGCAATGGACAGATCGTAGGCGGGGCCAGCTTTGCGCAGGTCGGCCGGCGCGAGGTTGACGGTGATGCGTTTAGTGGGGAAGCTCAGACCGCTGTTGCGGATGGCAGCCCGCACCCGTTCGCGGCTCTCCTGCACAGCGGTATCGCCCAGCCCAACCACCGTGAACGCAGGCATGCCCGGCGAAATATCTACCTCAACTTCAACCAGCACGCCTTCCAGACCATTGACCGCACAGCTATACACTTTGGCGAGCACGTGTTTGTTCCTCCTTCTCTGTTCTTTCAAAACAAGCTGGTAGACAGGCGACAGGAGCCGGGCAACGGTGGAGCCTGGTTGACTGGTTGGGAATTGGTTGCCGCAACATCCCTGTCATGATATGACAGAGTATAGCATACCTGTCGGGGCATGCGTGCAGTTTGCCAACATCACCCCACAAGTAACTGTTCACATTCACGGGAAAGAAAACGAGCCGCGCACGTCAGTAAGCGGATATTTCCCTTTCGTAAGCACATTTTGTCCGCTCCCTCACGGTCGCGGCTCGTTTGTTTGCCTCATTTCTGAACAGTTACCCCACAATCACCTTTGTGGGTAATACACAAATCACCCGTTTGCCTGCTATGCTGGGAAGCGTGGTTTTGCATGACCATACTGGAGCGTTCGGTTCAAGGCTGCATACGAGTGCTGTTGCAAACACATCCTCAGAAGAGTTATACGGGCAACCCCACTCGTATGCAGATCATGGGCAGAAGGCTACCAGGTGCCGTGCAACCATGTTACCAACTCCTGGTATGAATTTGTGATGTGCGTTATATATGAAGGGTGCGGCGCAGCATTTCTGGGAATGTGTCGTGCCCTTTTTGTGCTGCTTGCGCACGGCAAAAAACGCATGCAGCCGCGGGCCATAGCCTTGCCGTGGGTTTTGTTGGTTTTCCGGCGAAGTCGGAAAACCAACAAAACCCACCAGAACAGGGTGCGTGAGGGAACCTGGTTCCCTCACGCACCCGCAGGCCCCCCGCTGAGCCGCGTGAGCGGAAAATATCTGTCACACCCGGCGCGATATCAGCGACATCCGAAACGATGAAATGTGGTATCCTTTAGATGAAAGGTGACGCAAGGAGGATAGAAGCTATTTTCCCAATACAAAGGAAACCAACTATGCGAGAGAAGAACAAGAAAACCATTATTCAGGCTGGCATTGTCATTGTGGCCCTGCTCATCGGCGGCATCATCGGTGCTACAGCCCAGAGTAATTTGTTCTCCGGCAAAGCAGAACCACAGGAAACAACAGAAGGCTCGATAACCAGTGTCGCAATTGTTTCATCGGTGGTTCCCGCATCCAGGCAAACCGTCCGTCCCGACAATGCCCTCCCATCAGCGGAGGCAACAATGCTGCTGAGTGAGCCAACCACCACTGCAACTTCCGCAGATGCAGCAACCACGGAGATGGAAGCAACGGAGATGGAAGCAATGGAAGCAGCCGATGAAACGGAAACAGCAGAAACAGAGGATGCCGAGCAGAATAGTACCGCAACTGCCAGCCCCACAGCAACCGAGGCATCTGCGACGCAAGCAACAGATTCCCCCCAGGAAACGCCGTCGCCATCGGCTGAAACTGCCTCCGAGACATCAGCATACGGCAAACCCATATCCAGAGTCTCCTATTCGCTGGATGAGGTAGAAAGCTATTCTTCCTACCGGGTGCAGGAAGGCGATACGATAGCCTCTATCAGTGAGCGTGGCGGCACGACGCCAGAGTTGCTGATGCAATATAATCGACTGGATGGCGAGGCGCATCCTGGTCGGGAGTTGATTATCCCGAAACTGATGGGTCATACGAGTGTCCTGACCGAAGGGGAACTGGTGGTATTGGCCGGCAATACGCAAAAACCCTGGATTGCGCTGACGATAGATTGCGGTCTGATGAATGAGCATACGACCGCTATTCTTGACATTCTGGAGGAGGAGGATGCGCAATCTACGTTCTTTATGCACGGCGATGTGATTGGCGATGAATCGGCAGAACTATTGCAACGTATCGTTGATGATGGGCACGAACTGGGCAGCCATTCGTTCGACCATCCCGACTTTACGACGCTGACGGATGAGGAGATTGTAGACCAGTTGCTGCGCACGGAAGAGATTTTGCAAGAAGTGGTCGGAGAAGATGTGCCCATCCGTCCCTATTTCCGTTTTCCGTTTGGTGCATTTGATGACCGAACGCGGCAGACGGTGATCGAAACGGGCTATCTGCCTATTTCCTGGACAATTGATAACTATGGTACGAACTGGTATGGACAGGAGAAAATGCCCACGGATATGGTAGAACGATTGAAAGCTGCGTCGGAAGAAGAGATGACCGGCGGCATTATTCTCACACATTGTATGGCCGAAACGGTTGAGGAGTTGCCAGGGATGATTGACGTGGTGCATGAACGGGGGTATGAGTTTCACACGTTGTCCGAGGTGCTGGGGCCGTAGGGGAGTGATGAGTGATGAGTGGTGAGTGATGAGAACCACACAGAACAACACCATCACAATGAAGACATAAATCTGCTCAAAGAGATGGATGGATTTGTATGAGTTCTGGTTTGCAGGTTCTGGCAACTAGATTTCCAGCACCTGCAAGCCAGGTTTGTTTTAATAGGCTCCGCCATTACCGCGTAGCCGTTCTAGTTCTGCCTGTAGCTCGGCTATTCTGTGAGTTGCTCGTTCTGCTCGCTTGTACTCAATTTCTGCCCGTTGTTCTGCGTTCTCGGCTCGCTGGCGTTCGGCTTCTGCTCGCTGGCGTTCGGCTTCTGCTCGCTGGCGTTCGGCTTCTGCTCGCTGGCGTTCGGCTTCTTCGGAGAGCAATACGAGCGAGCCATCCGGGTGGTAAAGCCGTAGCCATGTGCGTTCGTCGTTCATATACATCCCGTGCCAGCATCCCAACCAGAGTTCCAGTTGCGCACTCCATAGCCAGCCACGCTCGTCGGGTTGGATGGGTTGGTACTTTTTCGTCCGCTTGCTCAGCCGCCAGCCCAGCAACCGTTCCACATCTGCATCCGCACAGAAGTATTCGGGCGTCTTGAAGGTTTGTTCATACAGCTTTTTCTTGAACCCCAGGTCGTTTTCCTCAGTGCTCGGTGAGAGCAACTCGACGATAACATCTGGAAACCGTCCATCTTCATCCCAGGTCGCCCAGTAGAGCCGCGAACGACTTCCGTCTACGTTTTTGACGATAAAAATATCCGGTCCCTTGTAATCCTGGTTGCGCACCTGAAGCAGACTGTAGTAGACAAACATGTTGGTGCCGATGAAAAAGTCGTTGGGGTTCCCCTGCTGCGCGGCAGCGGCAATATAGCTGGCTTTGAACAGCGACGAGTTGTCCACGTGCCACGAGGATTCCATAGGTTCTCCATCAGAATACGGCAGTTCTGTCGGCAAGAGTGCAAGGTCTTGCCATTCCTGCTCGCTCCGGGTTCGTTCTGCTGCTGGTGGTAGGGTTATGGTTTCCATAGATTGGTTCCTCCCTGCGATGAATCACGCATCACTACCTTACATTATACCTCATCATTTTGTGGCTGGATAACTTCGCGGGAGCGGCCGGCATCGGCGGGGCCAACGATGCCTTGCTCTTTAAGCATATCTATCAGTTGTGCGGCTTTGCTATAGCCGATGCGGAGCCGACGCTGGAGCAGTGAGGCAGAGGCGCGTTTGTGTTGTTTGACCAGGTCCAGAGCCTGGGGGAGAAGCGTTTCCTGTTCTTCGGTGCTGAGGTATGCACCCGGCGTGTGCTCATCCTGGGGGGATGATGCGCTCTCCTGATTGATGGGCAGGGCACTGGAAGATGCGGGAGCTGTACTCTCGCTCGCTGGTGCCTGCTGCTGCTTCTGGGCATCGCGTCTGGCTTGCTCACCGGGTTGCTTCTCTTTCTTACCCGTTTTGTGTTCTGGTGGTGTGGAATCGCGCCAGAACTTGACCAGTCGCTCCACTTCGTTATCTGAAACATACGTCCCTTGCATACGCACCAGTTTGGCACTATCGGCCGCCATATAGAGCATATCGCCGCGGCCCAGCAACCGCTCTGCTCCCGGTGTGTCGAGAATAACACGGCTATCTACCTGTGACGTGACGGCAAACGCGATGCGTGAGGGAAAGTTTGCTTTGATCAGGCCGGTGATAACATCCACCGAGGGGCGTTGCGTGGCGATAATCAGGTGAATGCCGGTGGCACGAGCCATCTGTGCCAGTCGGCAAATTTGCGTTTCCACTTCATCGGGGGCCATCATCATCAGGTCGGCCAGCTCATCAATAACTATCAAGATGTAGGGCATCGGTTCCAGATCGGTGCGGGTGCGCACCCGTTTCTGGTAGCTTTCCAGGTTGCGGCAACCGTGGCGAGCAAAGACTTTGTAGCGACGTTCCATTTCGCGGGTTGCCCATTTGAGCGTGGGCACCACGCGCTCCAGCTCGGTCACAACGGGCGACAGCAGGTGCGGAACACGATTATACACAATCAGTTCGACCATTTTGGGGTCTACCATAATCATGCGCAACTCATCGGGCGTATGCTTGAGCAGCAATCCGCACAAGAAAGAGTTGATGGCGACTGACTTGCCGCTGCCGGTGCTCCCAGCCACCAGCAGGTGTGGCATTTTTGCCATATCTGCGACTTTGGGGATGCCACTGACATCTTTGCCCAGCGGAATTTTCAGCTTGCCTTTATTGGCTTCATAGACATCGCTGACAATGACTTCGTGCAGGGTTACGACTGAGATCGCCGAGTTGGGTATCTCAATACCCACCGCAGATTTGCCGGGGATGGGTGCTTCGATACGGATAGAAGGGGCGGCCAGGGCGAGGGCAATGTCTT
Organism: uncultured Chloroflexaceae bacterium; assembly: GCA_964346425.1. Classification (GTDB taxonomy): domain Bacteria; phylum Chloroflexota; class Chloroflexia; order Chloroflexales; family Chloroflexaceae; genus JAAUSY01. Next base: position 6,190 of record CAYFVX010000026.1, read on the forward strand.
TTTCCAGCGTGGTAATTTTGCTGATTTTGACACCCACTCCGGGCTGCAATTCAAACTGCGTAATGACCGGGCCGGTGTTCACGCCGGTGACCTGTGCCTCTACCTTGAAGCTCCCGAGGGTTTCTTCAATCAGGCGGGCCATGCGGGTCAGGTGGTCGTGGTCGTCTTCAATACCTTCCGTTGGCTTGTCCAGCATATCTATGGAAGGCATCGGCCAGGCCAGATGGAGGGCTGGCACGTTCATATCTTCCAACCGTTCCTGTACAAGGCCACCGTTCTGCGCGGTTTCGCTGTTCTGCTCGTCCGCTGGTTGCGCTGTAGCTGGTTTGTGTATGGAAGAAGAAGCTGACGGGGGATTGGCTGTTTCTTTTCTGGCTGGTTCCCCTTTGCCCGGCGGGTTGGATGGTTTAGGTGCGGGTTGCTGTTTTGCCTCGTCGCTCTCTGCGCGGCGAAAGAGACTGGCACGAGTTGGGCGTTCGGCTATAGGCGTGAGGACCATATCGGCCGGGTCAAAGGCGGCTCGCTGGGGAGCACTGTTTTCTTCGTCTGCTGAGGGTTCTTGCGGCGAACGGCGTGCGCCTCCCCAGGCGATGAGCCACATTTTGTTCAGCCAGCGAGCCATGCCCGGCACCAGTTCTCGCAGGGTTATGTTGAAGGTGAGCAGGATGCCAGCCAGCGTCAGCATGATGACAACGACCAGTGCCGCCGGGCGACCGATCGTCGCATCCAGCAGGTAGACCAGCGTATACCCCACTATGCCGCCCCCCGCATCGGTGCGGACCGTCAGCGGGATGGCATGTACCGGGAACTCGAGCAATGCCAGGAGCATACTCAAGACCAGGATCGTACCGACCACACTGGAGCCGGAGAATGACGATTCTTGCAGCTTTTCTTGCAGCAAGATAACTATTCCCAGAACACCCAGTGCGAGCGGTACGATCAATGCACCACTGCCAAAAGCTTGCTGAACTCCCAGCAGATAGATACTGCCAACCCCACCCGTTCGCCCGGTGATGAAGAAAATGACCGTCACCAGGGCCAGGGTAATCAGGGCAAGCGCAAATAACTCACGTTGATGCTCCGGACGCAGCGAAACTTCAAAGTTGGAACGTGACTGCTGCTTGCGCGTTGTTTTGCGCCTGTTCGTTCGGCTCGATGTTCTTCGGGTTGATGTTCCACTTCGTTTCGTTGTTTTTCCACTGCTTCCTCGGCCGGCCATTAAACCTCCATAACCACGGGAAGGACCATCGGACGTCGCCGCGTTTCGCGGTAGAGATATTCACTGACCACATCTTTGATTTTGCGGTTGACAAAGGAGCTGTCCATCTGGGCGTTGTCTTGCACTCCATTGCCCAGGGATTTGCGAACCGCATCTTTCGTGGAGTCTATCAGGTCAACGCTCTGGCGCATATAGACAAACCCGCGCGAGACAATATCTGGCCCTGCCAGCAATGCGCCGGTGGTGCGGTCTATGCTGACCACAACCATCAAGATGCCATCTTTGGAAAGCATCTGGCGGTCACGCACGACCACGTTATCCACGTCGCCCACGGTGGTGCCATCAACATAGATAAAGCCAACCTGGGCTTTTTCCAGGATGCGGCCAGAACCACGGCGAAATTCCATAATCGTGCCATCATCCGGAATCAAGATATTTTTTTCGGTAAACATCTTGCCCATGCCCAATGCCATTTTTTTGTAGAGGACCTGGTGACGGTAATCACCGTGAAATGGCAAAACATATTCCGGTCGCAGCAGGGCCAGCAGCATTTTGAGTTCTTCCTGGGCAGCGTGCCCGGACACATGCACGCCCGCACTACTATCATAGATAACATCGGCTCCCAGGCGGAACAGGTTGTTGATAACACGGCTGACCGATACTTCGTTGCCAGGAATCGGAGTTGCGGAAAAAACCACCGTGTCACCTTCTTTAATTTTGATGTGCTGGTGGTCACGGTTGGCAATGCGGCTCATAACCGACATGGGTTCGCCCTGACTGCCGGTACACACAATGGCGATTTCTTCATCGTGGTAGCTGTTCATTTCATTGGGCCGTATCATCGTGCCAGGCTCTGCATGTAAGAACCCCAGGTCAAACGCAATGCGGCTGTTATTTTCCATACTGCGTCCCACCAGGGCAACCTTGCGGTCATAGGCTTCTGCGGAGTCAATAGCCTGCTGCACCCGGCCAATGTTGGAGGCAAATGTCGCCATGATAATGCGACCTGGCGCAGTGGCGAAAATATTGTCAAATGCCTCGCCCACGGAAGTCTCGCTTGGCGTATAGCCCTTTGATTCGACACGTACACAGTCGGTGACGAGTAATAAGGGGTTACGTTTGCCAAGTTCGGTGAGTTTGTTAATGTCGGTGGGTTTGCCATCCACCGGCGTATGATCGAATTTCCAGTCGGTCAGGTAGACAACCATGCCAACCGGAGTATTAATCCCAAAGCCTACAGCATCAGGGATGGAGTGGGATATAGGGAACGCCTCAACTTCAAAACTGCCAACGGTAAAATGCTCGTCGTCTTTAATCGTGACCAGGGTTGCCTTATCGAGTTTGCGGTGCTCTTTGAGTTTTCCCTTGACAATGCCAAGGGTCAGGGAAGTTCCATAAATGGGCGGGTAGTCCAGTTCGGCGATAAGATAGGGAATAGCCCCGATATGGTCTTCATGTCCGTGCGTGAGTAGGATAGCTTTAATGCGATCCCGTTTATCGAGCAAGTAGTTGATATCTGGCAATACCAGGTCTACGCCGAGCATATCATCTTCGGGGAACATGACGCCACAGTCCATGATGACGATTTCATCACCATACTCAAGCACCCACATGTTGCGTCCTATAGACCCTGCCCCGCCCAGGGAAATTGTACGAATAGTATCTGGTGTCATATGCTCACATCAGTTGTTAGTTAGAATAGTCTTTACAGGTATTACGGTTTTCGTCTGCTATCAGGGGGTCCCGGATGGGTTGTTCATATCATAGGTATGGGTGCCAGTCTCTTGCACGGAAGCCGGTTGTTGTTCGGATGCATGGGCATCGTTTGTGCCCGTGTGCTGTTGAATTTCAGCCAGCAACTCGTCGCGTGATTCCAGCCCTGCATAGAGCGGCAATCTGTGTCGCCCATATGCCTGGTTGTGCAAAAACCGCAGCAACGGGTTGGGTATTTGACTGGTATGATCCCCCTTGATGATCAGGTGGTCTAATGGATCATCGCTATCATCATCAACACGCTGTATACCACGTATGTCCTCCCAGGGAAAGGTGATGGTGATACCCATGATCGTTTCAAAACGGAGTCCTTCGTCTGTTGGTGTGTAGCTGGCTGCCCATTCTTCGAGAATATTCCAGACCAGCAAAGGAGTCGCTACAATCAAAATGAGCATGAGAAAGGCAGGGACTATCTGACTGATAGAAAGCCCCTGTTCTACACTGGCATTGAGGGTCTCCAGAAAATAGCGTGGATCATAGCGAATATTCAATGTTGAGCGGAAGCTCCAGAGCGCAAAAGCCCAGATAGTACATGCTCCTATCAGCAGGATAATGGCAGTACGGCGTCCGCTGGTGGAGAGGCGATACGTTTTCATCTAAAACATGCTCAACTGTTCTATCGGCGGTTCGGTCGTCTCTTCTTCGTTCTGGGCATCACTGGCGGCTGCTTCCTTTTCCTTTTCAGCCTCGGCCAGGATTTCAGGCAGGCGTCGAAAATCTGCCTCAATGAGTGGACGGTTTTTGGGTTGATGCAGGGCAGCGGCCGGATGCATCATAGGAACCATCAGTCGTCCGTCAATTTTTCGTGGTTGTCCATGGATCTGGGAGATACGCCCACCCGGTATATAGAGGGCCATAGAAAATCTTCCCAGGGTCACGATGACGTGCGGATCAATAGCTTCGATCTGGCGAAACAGGTGCGCATTGGTGCAGGTCTTTATTTCATCAGGTTCAGGGTCTCTATTTTTGGGCGCACGACATTTGATGACATTGCCGATAAAGACATCTTCGCGTTTCAGGTCCGCCATCAGCAATAGTTCATCCAGAAATTTGCCAGCCTGCCCCACAAAAGGCCGCCCCTGACGGTCTTCGTGATAGCCTGGTCCCTCACCAATGAACATGATTTTTGCAGTGGCTGGCCCTTCACCGGGAACTGCGTTGACCCGCCCCTGGTGCAGAGGACACAGTGTACACTGGTTTACCTCTTGAGCTATTGTCCGTAGCTTCTCTTCTGATGTCAAACCTGCGGCCTTTCCGTTTCATGGATATACAGAACGTTTTTATTATACTCTATGAACCGTTCGTTCTTCAAGTCGTGCATTCTTTCTGCTTCTATTGACAACACACGTTGCCCTGACTATACTCTACCATATTCTCTGCAATAGGGAAATGTCCTGAATGATAGAATACGCATGACACAGCAAACCCCATTACGCATCATCCCGGTTGTTTTGCTCCTTATCTCGTTGTTGACGATGGTGCTGCGAGCAAATATGCCCCTCCATTATGCTATAGATGTTGGTGTTCACGAAGGCTATGGTGGTGATCTCCCCATGCTGCGTGGCTTCAATACGGCCGAATATAGTGAACACGGCACCTATCGCTGGACGCGGGATGGTGCAACCATCGAGCTACCCGGTATGGGGACACGTCCGTTGCTGGTTGCACTGGATTTTCTGCCGCTTGCTCCAGATGTCGCGGCCGCCGCTCCACAGCACATGCTGCTCCGGGTGGGCGAACATCAGCTTGCTACGCCACAAGTGCGCGAGGAGGGAACGCATGTGCAGGTACTTATCCCGCCACATATGGCTGAGACAGGTCAGTTTGAACTGGTTGTGCAGACGGACACGTTTACACCGCCGGACGATCCGCGCGAACTGGGCACACCGCTTGCCCACATAACGATTACCGCTCCCCCATCCGCTGGACTGGCCTCCCCCGACTGGCGGGCGACTCTGCTCTGGATGCTCAACCTGGGGTTGCTCTGGCTCCTGCTCTGGCAAACAATAGGACGCAGAACATTACCGCAGACACCTGTCAGCGGTGGCTCTTTTTCTGCCTCTATGCCCCTGTGGCTGACAGGTGTGGTAGCACTGCTGGTTGCGCTGGCAGCTTTGCTCGACCCGCCGCGCTGGGCATTTGGCGCTGAGCCAGCCCTGCGCACCCTCCTGCTGTGTGGGGGGCTGATGCTCCTGCTGCGGGGAGTATTGCCCTGGCTGGCGGTTCGGCTGGCGATTCCGCTGGACCGCCGCACGCTGGGTTGGCTGCTGTTGCTTCTTGTGGTGGCTTTTGGGTTGCGTTTTGGCGGGCGGCTCTATCCTGATTCTATGCATGGCGATATCAATTTTCACACACATCGCATGGTCGGGGCAACGGGTATCGGCAATCTGTATCTCCTTGCCCGTAATCGCGGGGTGGATTTTCCCTATCCGCCAGCCGGTTATCTTACGCTGGCACCGGTTGTACTGTTGGATATTGATCCACGGCAGGCGTTACAATTGGCGGCGGCGTTGCTGGAAAGTATGAGTGCGTTCCTGGTGTATGCGCTGGTTGCCTGCACGTTGCTCGCGCATAGACGCGCCAGGCAAAAGCGGTATGTTCCTTCAGGAATTGACCAGCAATGGGTCTTTCCGCGCATCCCGCAACGCACGGCTCTGCTGGCGGCCGCGCTCTATGTGCTGACGGCTGCGGGTATCATGACCAACTGGTGGTCGTTTGATACGCATATCTCTACACAGGCTGCCACGCTGCTGCTGACGACAACGCTCTTTCTTCTGGCAAGCGGTACCGTGCAAGTTGACAGGAGCAAGGAAATAGCCTGGTTGCTCTTTCTGCTTTTCAGCGGGGTTTTTCTGGGGCATTTTGGCTTTTTTATCAATACGGTGCTGTATGGTGGTCTGCTGGTGCTCCTGGTTTGCTGGCGGGCCTGGCGCAGCCATGCGGTTGCTCGCAGGTTGTGGATACCGCTGAGTGTAGCCTATGTGGGGGCTGGTTGTTTTGCGTTCCTCTTTTTCTATAGCACCTATCTGCCGCTTTTTCTGGAGCATGCGCAGGCGGCTGCGGAGGGGGGGCTTGCGGAAGTGGCGCAACGCGAGCCGGTAAGCCGCGCACAACTCTGGCACGGTGTCTGGCAAATCGGGTTTCACGACCATTTCGGCTTCTTTCCGTTGCTGCTCATGCCATTGGGTCTCTGGTGGTTGTGGAAACGGAGCCGGAGCCAGGCTGAACATCTGCAAGATACAGAGCAACCTTCCTTATCTGCTCGCTGGTTTCGCCCGGGTCATGTGCTGTTTGCGCTGATGGTGTGTAGCGTGCTGGTGAGTTCCTTTTTTGCCATCTTGCCCTTTATCACGCTTTCCTCGCAGAGCACGCGCTGGATGATGTTTTCTGCCTGGGTGATGGCGGTTGGTGCAGCGTTGGCGTTTCGGTTGCTCTGGTTCCGCGGGCGCAGCGGGCGGTTGGTTGTGCTGATTATGCTGGGGTTGACGCTCTGGAATACGGCGGTCTACTGGCTTGGCCCACTGGCATGGCGCATCAGGCCGCCGGAGCCGTTCTAAGTGGTTGACGCATCCTGGAGCTAATGATACACTTCAAAGTTGTAATGCGACCATAGTTACGTTGCACGAAACCAGACAACAATAACTTTTCATTGACAAAAAGGAAGTATCATGCGAATCGTTCTTGATGCTATGGGTGGCGACCACGCGCCACGTGAGACGGTCAAAGGTGACGTGCGAGCAGCACGGGCTTTCGATTGC
>CAYFVX010000027.1:0-12830 GCA_964346425.1 uncultured Chloroflexaceae bacterium
CTCTGCTGCCGAATCAACATACAGAAACTTGCCATGCTCATTGAGCACAAAAATCATTGCCCTGGAGCGGCGCAGAGCTTCTTCGACGCGTGCCTGATCGCTCACATCGCGCAGCGAGACAATATAAACGGCCTCATCCTGCCATTCAGTTTCGATCAGACGCATTTCCGCCAGAATAGGCGTTTTGTGGCCCTGGGGAAAAACGTCCAGTTCGGTCACTTCGCCCATAACAATTGGCAAACCGAAAAGCTCTCCTTGCAGGTCGCTACTCCGGCGTCCAAGCATAATCTCCGCCGCAGGATTGGCGAAACGAACAATGCCATCTTTGGCAACACAAACAATAGCATCGTTGCCTTGTTCAACGAGCTTATTGAAGCGGGACTCACTCGCTTGCAATTTCTGGTGCAATAAGCTTTCTGCGTCTTTTTTTTCTGCGTGTGTCATGATTGCCTGGAAATCGAATTTCGGCTGAAACCAGGTGATTCCTGCTTCTTCTTACTTCGCTTCTACTTGCTGCCAGGTGAAGAAGTTTGCCGGGGTGGTACAACTCCTTCTTCATTCATGCTACCACATTCATCACTTCAAATCTTGCCAACATGATGAAAAATTTGTAACATAGCAGGTGTCACCTGGTGGAGCATGTGAAGGAATGCACTTCCTGCGTACTCATCGTGGTGGTTGTGGTATGGGTAGTTCCTTTGCTGCCCATCTCTGTTGCGTCTGCACAAAACGATCTCCTGCCCCGTATTTTGTAAAACGCTTCCAGCGGTCGGAATTTTCACGCTATAATAACCGGATATGCAAACAGATTCCGCAACCAGCGAAAACCATCCTGACACAGGCACCCCCACTGGTACCACAAAGCGTATGGTTGCCTTGCTGCTCTTGCTTACCAGCACCGCGCTCCTACTCTGCTGGGGGGCATACCGCTTCCCCCGGGGAGCCACCTATACGATGGAAACGTTCCCCGTGATGCTCCCACGGGAAAACCTGCATGCGCCAGAAACACTACCCGGCTGGTGGGGCGTCTTTCGCTGGACGGAAGAAACGGCACGGTTGCGTCCCGCCAACCCGGGGGGCACAGTGGTAGCACGCCTTATTCTGGGAGCCGGACCGGGCCGCACCGTGCCCCTGCTTTTGCAGACAGATACGAGCCGTTTTCGCTTTGTTGTGCATGCAGCTCCCCGCACCTACCACCTGCTCCTTCCACCCGCAAGCGGGCAACGGCTGCATCTATCGCTTACCGCTCCCACAATACAGGAAGATGGTCGCTCGCTGGGTGTCATGGTCGGCAACCTGCGTGTATCCGGCGGCGGAACTCCACCATCATCGGTGGTCCTGGCATTGCTGGCAGCAACATTCGCTGCTGTTGTTCTCGGCGAACGTATCTCCGCAACCCAGCTTTTCTGGAAAGCCAGCATCATCCTGCTGCTGCAGGTCATCGTGCTCTTGTGGCAAATAGCGGGCGGCTGGCAGTACGCGCTCTTCGTGCCTGCACTCTGGCTTTTTGCCTTTGCCAGCCTGCTCGCCACATTTCTGGACAGGCACATGCCTGGGAGCTTGCAACCAGCAAGCCACGATGTGGACCAACCGACGAGCAGACAACCTGTTCCCCGCCGCGTACTCCTGCTCTTGCTGCTGCTGGCGTTGTTGGTACGGCTGCCCTGGCTGGCTGCACCCGACCCGGTGGGCGATATGGAACTGGCCGCACGCCGCATGGGGTTTTTGCACACCGAAGGACTGGCCGGCGCCTATATCTACGATGGCGACTACATGCCCCTGCGCCTCTATCTGCTGGCTGGTCTGAGCAAGCTGAATGTGCTATCTGGTGGCGACTTCCACGACCCGCTCCCCGCTGCGACCAAAACCCTGATTAAGCTACCGGGCCTGCTGGCAGATCTGGCAACCCTCGTGGTTATGGTATACTTCCTGCACGCAAAATCAGGCAATCAAGGGGGAATCTCTGGCACAATGCAGCGCAAACGTTTTACCATTCCCCTGCTCTATGCTTTGTCGCCTCCCGTCTGGATGAATGTTGCCTGGTGGGGGCAGGTAGATGCACTGTTGCTGCTGCCCTTGCTGCTTATGGTGCTGGTGCTGGACCGCTCGGATGGGCGGTGGAGCTGGTTTTGCTGGATTGTAGCCTTCCTCATCAAACCACAGGCTATCATCTTTGCGCCGCTGCTCTACTTCGCCACCCTGCGCCTGCATGGGGCGCGTGGCTTTATACAGGGCGCAACCATAAGTACGGGCGTTTTCAGCCTGGGAAGTTTGCCACTGGTCCTTGCCGGGCAAGGGCCAGGGTTGGCCCAGGCATATTTTGGCTCCGTTGGTCGCTTCCCAAAACTCAATATCGGCGCATACAACCTGTGGTATCTGCTCACCGGTGGTGCCAGTGGCGATGACCAACAACTGCTGCTTGGACTACTCAGCTACCGCACCATTGGCCTGCTGTTGATGGCGGGGGCGGCCTTGCTGGTTGCTGCAAGCTTGCTGCGTCGCGCAGACCAGCAAACTCGCCTGCTTTCCGCTGGCGTTCTCGCCCTCTCATTCTTCGTGTTGCCAACCCAGATCCACGAACGCTACCTCTTTCTCGGGCTCGTCTTTCTGGCTCTGTGTATCGGCTATCACCATCTCTTTGTGCTCCCCTATAGCATCCTGGTCTTCTCTGCCCTGCTCAATATTCTGGGAACACTGGATGGATTTGTCCCGTTGGCAACCCCATTCATTGCAGCTTCACCGCTTCCTTTTCTCTGTGCCCTTGCAAACATACTGGTACTCATTGCACTGTTTGTGGTACTATTACAGCAGGTGCAAAATACCGGCTCCACTCTCCGCCACCAGCCCGTATGCACACAAAGCTCTCGACCAGAACAGGCTTGAGCCTCACACACAGTTCCGCATGCCAATTAAAGCAGAACTTTCGTTTATTACAATACTCTCTCGCGTATGAAATGAAGCCAGAGATGAGACCAAACACGTCCGTCATTGTTTGATGGGGCTGATATCAACAACCCGTGATGTACTTTGGAGAACGTCCCAATGTGGAAATATGCGAGTATACGCACCCGAATACTCGTTCCGTTTATTCTTCTCATGTCGCTTGCACTATTTGGCAGCACGATAGGATTTATCATCCTTATTGATACCGCCCGGTTTCGTATCCTGGACGTTCAAATCAATGAGGAAGCCAAACGTATAACAGCATCCCTGTTACAAAGCGAACGTGATGTGATGAATGCTGCCAGGGGATTATCCAGAGACCCTGCCCTGATTGATGCGCTCATACGGGATGGACAGGACGATCAAGCCTTACTCGATATGGACAGTCGTGCAGTTGCAGTGCGTAGTCGGTTTATCCTTGATCAGGTGCTTGTGCTCAATAAAACCAGGCGGGTCCGCGTCAATCTGGCAACTTCTTCAGATTTGAGCGTCATTCCCTTCTACGAAGAAGAGACACTGGCTCCATGTGCCAAAGAAACCTCAATGCAAGTTATTCACCATACCGATGGGATATACCTGGTTGGTTGTGCTCCTGTCTGGGGTGTTATCAATGACGAAGGCACGATGCAACGGAAAATTCTTGGAACTATCTACACGGTCCTCGATTTGCAGAAGCAACTCCAGTCTATTCAACGTGAACTGGGGCTGGAAGCAGCTATTCATTTGTTGGATGAGACCCACCCGTACACGGCTTTCGCAAATACCATATTCTCTGACCAGGAAGACCGGGTGCGTATCCTTATGACCAGTATAGGCGAGACGGATCTTTTTATTGAGTTGCGTTTCAACGAGCAAGAGATTAACGAGATCGTTGGTTTAGTCTTCTGGATGGCGCTTATTGGTGGGATGATTCTCACCCTTTTTCTCTTGATGATTGTCGCCTACTGGCTGGCAATGAGCTTTACGCGTCCCATTCTTAACCTGGCTAAAGTTGCCGGGGAAGTTGCCCAGGGCAACCTGAATCATACCCTACCGGTGACGACGCACGATGAAATGGGCGTGCTTATTCGCTCATTCAACACAATGGTCGAAGGACTCCGTGAACGAGAAAAAGCAGAACAAGAACGTGAACAGGCAGAACAAGAACGTAACATAGCGGAAACAGCCAATCAAGCCAAAAGCCTCTTTCTGGCAAATATGAGCCACGAACTGCGCACGCCCTTGAACGCCATCATTGGCTATAGCGAGTTGCTCAGAGAAGAAGCACAAGAAGCAGGCCAGGAATTCTTCATCCCTGACCTGAACAATATCCACACGGCTGGCACCCATCTCCTCGCGCTCATCAATGATGTTCTGGATATTTCCAAGATTGAAGCGGGCAAAATGGAGCTGCATCTGGAACAATTTGCCGTTCTTACGATGGTGGAAAGCGTCATCACAACCATGAACTCATCGTTCACTCAGAAAGGGAATAAAATCGAAGTCATCTGCACGACAGATCCGGGGATAATGTATACCGACATCACCAAAGTGCAACAGGGACTCTTGAACCTGCTGAGCAATGCCAACAAATTCACGGAAAGCGGCAAGATAACCCTGACTATTGAACGCAAATATCTCCAGGACACCCATGCGCTCATCCAACTGCCAGCCGCGCAAGATGCACCAGAACATGACCGCAACGACCAGACGACCGGGCCGATGTCCAGACATGAAAATCAAGCACATAATACCCCTGCTGCAGGATGTGAATGGGTGACGTTTCAGGTCAGCGATACAGGCATTGGCATGACCGCCGAACAGTTGGACCGTATTTTTGAGCCATTTATTCAGGCGGACTCTTCAACAACCCGCAAATATGGTGGAACAGGGCTTGGACTGGCGATAACGCGTCATTTTTGTCGTATGATGGGTGGTGATGTTGTGGCGAAAAGTACTCCAGGGAAAGGGGCAACCTTTCTCATGCAATTGCCTGTCCGGGTGCAAGTTGTCTAGTGGTTTGCGTTTATGAAGTAGGAAACGAGAAAAAAGCAAGGAGTAATTGGTGACGGTACTGGCAGGCTCAGGTTTTAGCCATCACAATGATCCGTATGAAGCAGGATATCTGGCGGCTCATCAGGCACTCGAGCCGCTGAACAAAGAAGACCCGGTGCTTCTGATAACCTTCATCACCCCCCACTACCACCATGCTGCAGTTGTGGAAGGCATCAGCTTTGCAAGCGGCAAAGTGCCGCTCATAGGCTGTAGCACGTGTGGCGTTATCAGCATGCAAGGTGCATGCGAAGAAGGGGTGGTCGTGCTTGCTCTGCATGATCCTTCCATGCACGTCTCCCTGGCAATGCAAGAAGGGTTGAGCGTCAATCCACTGGCAAGCGTTGAACGCGTAACTGAATACCTGGAACAAAAACGCTCCTTTTTTCAAATAGGCCGGCAAACAACCGCGCTGACGTTTGCCGATGGGGTGCATGGGATGCAGGTGATAGATCAGGCATTGCAGTATGCTACAACAGTGTTTGGCCCCTTTTGTTCCATCGTAGGTGGGGGAGCTGGCAGTTTGCAGGGGGGGGAAGCCCCGCTGTTTATGCAGGACAAAACAAGCTATGATGCCCTGGGAATGGCTCTGCTGGTTTCCAAAAACCCGGCTGGTGTTGGGGTGCGGCATGGCTGGCAACCGTTTGGTGAACGCATGTTGATAACCCGCAGCGAAGGCTCGATTATCTATCAGCTTGACCACAAACCCGCGTTTGAAGCCTATCGAGAGCGTTTTCCCGACGAAAACCTCACCCCAGAAACCTTTCCCGCCCATAGCATGGCCTATCCATTAGGATTTGTGCTGATTGATAACGAGCTCCTGGTGCGTGTGCCCAGACGGGTACTGCCAGATGGAGCTATCGAATGTGCCGGTACGTTACCGGGCAATGCTGTAACCTATACAATGAAAGGGCACCCTGATTCGCTGCTACACGCTGCCCAGACCGCTGCGCAGCAAGCAATGGCACAACTGGGGGGCAAACCCGCGGCCGCCGCGCTCGTTATTGAGTGTGCCAGTCGCCCGCAACTCCTGGGCAAACAAACAGAAATTGAACTCGCACTTGTTCGTGATGTTGTTGGGAAAAATACCCCGATCATTGGCATGTATGGGCTTGGTGAATTTGCCGCCAGCATTGCTGCAGTCAATGTTCATCATAAGACCATCGTCGTCTACGTTATCGGCCACGGATCATAGAAAAATAAGGTAGGGATAGGGATAGGGATAGGGATATGGATTTTTCTGAACCATTGACAGAAACACAGAACCTCAACCAGGAAACAGAAATCGCCATTCTGTATGAAATTGCAACCATGGCGAAACGATTACACAGCCTGGATACCATTGTCAACCTTGCACTCGACAAAGCATTTCATCTGCTTGGTTCCGAAATTGTGGTCTTTTATCTGTATAATGGACAGGAAAAACGGTTGCAGGCGCGAGCCTCTCGTGGTGTTCGGCTCAACCACATCTGCAACGAAATTTCACTCTCGCAGGAGTGGTCCGAAACAATGACCGTCATCCGATCATGGATGACTCCCCAGCCCTCCCCGTTTCCCAAAAATCCATTGCTGGGGATGTATCCGGTCAAAGCAGCCCTCGGAGTACCTGTGCAGGGTGATAGCGGACTTCTGGGCTGGTTGTATGCAGCCAGAGTGAAACCACGGGCATACACCCGCAGCGAAGTATCCCTCTACAATGTTCTGGCAAACCAGGTTGCTACCACGCTGGAGATCACCATAGCCTGGGAAAAAAACCAGCAGCAACAGCACGTACTCACGGCTGCCAACCAGCAACTCCGCCAGGCCCTCACCGAAATTGAGCAACGCACCGTCAAACTCATCCGCACCACCCGCGAAGCGCAGCGAGCCAGAGAATCAGCCGAGGCCGCCAACCGCGCAAAAAGCGTGTTCCTGGCAAACGTCAGCCACGAGCTGCGCACCCCGCTGAACGCCATTCTGGGGTTCACGCAACTGATGACCCGCGATGCGGACATGACCTCCGAACAGCACGAGAGCCTGGATATTATTAGCCGTAGCGGTGAACACTTGCTGAACCTCATCAACGATGTGCTCGAAATGTCCAAGATTGAGGCCGGACGCACAACCCTTCACGAGCAAAGTTTTGCTCTCTCTCGTCTGCTGCAAGACCTGGAAGATATGTTTCATCTGCGTGCCACCGAAAAGGGGATCTTGCTTATCTTTGAACAGGCACCCGATGTACCCCAATATGTCCAGACAGACGAAGGCAAACTGCGCCAGGTCTTGATCAACCTGCTCAGCAATGCCATAAAATTCACTCACAAAGGCAGCATCCGGCTCCGTGTCCGCACGGATATCCAGGAAAATCAGGAACACATGCAGCAGCATATGCCGCGCAAAAAGGTGGTGACGGTTGTCTTTGAAGTGCAAGATAGCGGGGTGGGCATAGGCGAAGAGGAAATCCCCACCCTCTTTGAAGAATTCGTCCAGACACGCAGCGGTCAGCAGGCCCAGGAAGGAACTGGGCTGGGCTTGCCCATCAGCCGACACTTTGTTCGCTTAATGGGAGGTGACCTGACGGTGCATAGCAAGGTTGGGCGTGGTTCAACCTTTCTGTTTACGCTTCCCTTGAAACTGGCAGAAAACACCGATGTGCAAGATAATCACCCCACCCGCCGCGCAATCGGACTGACACAAGACCAGCCATTGTATCGTATTCTTGTCGTTGAGGATGACTGGACCAACCGCAAACTGCTCGCCAGACTCCTGCAATCCGTCGGGTTTGATGTCCGCGAAGCAATCAATGGACAGGAAGCCATTGACATCTGGCAACACTGGACGCCGCATCTCATCTGGATGGATATGCGTATGCCGGTGCTGGATGGATATGAAGCAACGCAGCACATCAAATCAACCAGCGACGGACAATCCACGGTCATCATTGCGCTGACCGCCAGTGCGTTTGAAGAACAGCGGACCCTTGCACTCGCAGCCGGCTGTAACGACTTTGTCCGCAAACCTTTTCGCCAGGCATTTGTTCTGGATAAAATGGTTGAGCATCTGGGAGTGCGTTTTGTCTATGAAGACGATGTTGCGCATGCCACAAGTGGCGCAGTTCCCACAGAAACCATACAAGACGCACCGCCTGACGAAGAGTATATGAACGATACCCTGAGCACCCTGCCACCCTTGCTGGTTGCACAACTGCACCACGCAGCTTCACTGGCGGATATAGACATGATTGGAACCATCATTGAGCAAGTTCGAGAACACAATAGCATACTCGCTGATATACTGACCGATCTGGCCCACAATTTTCGTCTCGATCAGATTATGGAATGGACAAAAAATGGGGCAAGCTTGCACACCAGTTCCCACCAGAGCTGCAAGGAAAGCGAAACATGAGCATACGGGTTTCCCAGAATAACATCAGGGGAGATATTCTGGTTGTTGATGATACCCCGCACAATCTCCGTCTCTTATCCAGCATTCTCTCTGCGCGGGGCTACAAAGTCCGCCCAGTTATCCATAGCCCGATGGCACTGACCGCGGCCTGCCTGTCGCCACCGGACCTTATCTTGCTCGATATCAATATGCCAGAGATGGATGGCTACGAAGTCTGCCGCCAACTGAAAGCAGATCAGAAAACAGCTTCTATTCCGGTGCTGTTTATCAGTGCCATGGGGGAAGTCCTGGACAAAGTCAAAGCCTTCTCGGTCGGCGGAGTAGATTACATCACCAAACCATTCCAGGTCGAAGAAGTCATCGTTCGGGTAGAAACCCACCTCGTGCTCCATCACTTGCGGAAACAACTCCAGGAAGCCAATACCGCCCTCGCACAGTCCAATCAAGAACTTGAACGACGTGTGGCCGAACGCACGGCTGAACTGCAGGAATTGAACCGCGCGTATGAATGCTTTGTTCCCCACGAATTTCTCAGCCTGCTGCACAAAGAACAGATCATTGACGTTGAACTGGGCGACCAGGTGCAGCAGGAAATGACTGTCTTGTTTGCAGATATTCGTGCGTTTACCACCCTCTCTGAAGGCATGACTCCCCAGGAAAACTTCACCTTCATCAACGCCTATCTACGCCGCGTCAGTCCGGTTATCCGCACCCACCAGGGCTTCATAGACAAATACATTGGGGACGCAATTATGGCATTGTTTCCCTACCAGGTCGAAGATGCCCTCCACGCTGCCATCGCCATGCAAAGCGAAGTTGCTCGCTATAATGTGGAACTGGCTGCACAAGGTCAACCACAAATTACCATTGGAATTGGATTGCACACCGGCTTGCTGATGCTGGGGATTATTGGCGAAGAGCAACGCAAACAGGGAACGGTCATTGCAGATGCGGTGAATGTTGCGGCGCGGCTTGAAGAATTGACCAAAGTGTATGGAGCGAGTATCATCATTAGTGAGCAGATGTTGCGCCACCTGCAAGAGCCAGGCCGGTACAATATCCGATTTGTTGATACGGTGCAAGTGCGCGGCAAACAGGAGCCGGTCTCTGTTTTTGAAATCTTTGATGGCGAACCGCAACAAATCGTGGCGTTGAAATTGCAAACGAAAAATACATTTGAAGAAGGATTGCATTTCTATCAATGCAAAAACTTTGCCCAGGCCAGCGTCTGTTTCAACAGTGTTCTGGAACGAGATCCGCAAGATAAAGCGGCCCGCATTTATCTTGAGCGGTCTGCCTACTATATGGTTCATGGCGTACCGCCGGATTGGGTGGGTATCAAAGCACCTGAAATAGAACGATGATTGACCAGCAGACATTTCTGTGGGCTATTCAGCGTATCAACCACATTGCTGCCAATGTTGAACTTGATGAACTGCTTGAACAAGCACTTGAACTGCTGATAAACCTCACCGCAGCGCAGGGTGGCATGCTCTGTTTGTATGACACTGCCACCAATCATCTGGTGCTGGAAGCAGTGCAGGGTATGCCTGCATTGGCCTATGAGCATGGGCAGATTTTGCCGGTGGAGGATAGCTTTCGTGGCTATACCCCGGCTATGACGCGTGCAGTGTTTCTTCCTGGTGGCCCTTCCGCAGATACCACGACAGCACATTCCCGGCAGACATCAGAACAAACCCGCGGCTTGTTTCCCCTCCTCCTGAACAATCAGAAACCCGTCGGAGTGGTTGAAGTCTTCAATGTGACCCCGCTACCGACCGATGATCATGTACAGCAGGACCTTTTGCACACATTGCTGATGCTACTTGCGACGCATATTGATAAAGCACGCCGGTTACGAGATGCGCAACGACGGACCCATCGCCTGATGAACCTGTTTGACATCCTCTCGTGTATGGTGACTACCCTGGAAAGTCAGCGGTTGCTGGACGATATTATGATCTATGCACGGGAATTACTCAACGTCGAAACCACATCTATCTGGCTCAAGGATGAAACAACCGGCGAGATGAAACTGCATATCGCAACCAGTACCTCCAGGAAGCATGCACAAGAGATTCGCGTACCAACTGGTGAGGGCATCATTGGGCATGTTACCAGTACTGGCATGTCGGTGGTGGTCAATGATGTTCACCAGGACGAACATTTCTATGCAGCAGTTGACCGTCAACTTGGTTTCACTACGCGTTCCATCCTCTGCGTACCGTTGCAGGCACCCCACATTCAACGTCCGCTTGTCCAGGGAATCATCACCGACGATATCATAGGGGGAGCGCAGGCGGTCAACAAGCGAGATGGAAAACCATTCAACGACGAAGATAGAATTTTGTTTGAAATGCTTGCAAGCCAGGCAGCCACTATCTTGCAGATTTTATGGCTTTATGAAACTGCAGAAGATGCGCAGCGTCAACGTGCAGCCGCCGAAGATGCCAACCGCGCCAAAAGCATCTTCCTCTCAAACATGAGCCATGAATTGCGCACCCCGCTCAATGCAATTATCGGCTATAGCGAACTGCTGGCCGAGGATGCGCAGGACGCAGGCTATGAAGACATCCTGAACGATTTGATGAAAATACGCTCCTCCGGCGCACATTTGCTGACTATTATCAACGATATTCTGGATATCTCCAAAATCGAAGCAGGCAAAATGGAACTCCACCCGGAGACATTTGCAATCAATGTATTGATAGACAACGTGGTCGCGACAATGCATCAGATTATCACGAAAAAAGGCAACAAACTGGAGGTATTTGTGGCTCCAGACATTGGCAAAATGCATACCGACCTGGTAAAGGTCCGTCAGAGCCTCTTCAATCTGCTCAGCAACGCCAATAAATTTACCGACTATGGTACGATTACACTCACCGCTCAACGCAAAACTGCATCTCAAACCCAGGATGAAGATGAAACCGAGCAACAAACTGGTGAAAGTATCATCTTTCAAGTTGCCGATACTGGCATTGGTATTGCTCCCGAACATCTGCATGCTATCTTTGATGCATTTTCGCAGGGAGATGCATCCACTACTCGCACGCAAGGAGGAACCGGTCTGGGCCTGGCAATCACGAGAAAATTTTGCCAGATGATGGGCGGCAACCTGAGCGTTACCAGCACCGTTGGCGAGGGGTCTACCTTTACCCTCCTTCTGCCAGTGAATATTCCACAAAATGCCATACATACAGTATAATAAGTCGCAGGAGGTATCATCCCATCTCACAACGTAGCTACTAAAACAAAACGTGCGGGTGAGACAGAACGTCTAGCAAATGGTCCTGGTATCTTATCTTCTGCATGAAGAAGCATGTGTTCCCAGAGCTTTGCGAAAAAAGGGCTTTCAGATCGTTCATGTCATACATCCGGAATTTCTCTCTTCAGCATGCATAGTATCTTGTCAACGCATAGATGCCATGCATCCATACAAAGGGGTATTATTATGCGGACCAGGAATCGGCTGTTCATCGGGGTTCTTCTTCTCGCTCTTTCCATCTTTCATGAAACCCTCACGGAATCCATTGCGGCATATACCACCCACGACATCGTTGCACAACCCGGCTTGAACATCCAGACAACCTTTGAAGTGCTTGCCCCGCCAAGCATCACGGAGCAAACGTACACTGCCATTTATTGTGAGCCGCGCTATGGGCAAGTCAGTGGGGCATGTCCTTACGCTCCCCAGATGTACAAGATGCTCGTCAATGCTGGTATTGATCCTGGCATTGAGCTGGCATTTGCCGCCAAAGAAACCGAATTTGGCAGCACAGGACCGGGCCGCGAACCACAATATAACCTCTACAACATCACGTGCAATAGCTGGGATGGTGGGACGTGTGGTGGAGCCTACCACGGACGATTCTCTTCCTACACCAGCTATCTTCACGCCACACGTGCCTGGATTACCCTCATGCTCCATCGCGGCATCTATGTTGATGCTGGTCGTACCACATTGCAAGAGGTTATTCCCATTTATGCCCCGTCCTTTGAAAACAACACCTCGCTGTATATCGCACAGACGGAAGGATGGATCTATCACTGGCGTGTATTGGATGAACAAAACCTGGCGCAGTCCTACCCGGTGGAAGGAGTGGGTCTTCAGGTATTTCAACAAGAGAAGCCTGCGACCCCTGAACCTCAACCTGCCCCGCCCCAACAACAGTTTGAGGTCAATGAGGACTTCTATCATTTTGTCTCAGAAATTCAGCAGCAAACTGCCACTCCTACCCCGCAGCCAGTCAAACCTGAGCCGCCAGGCAAAATAGAATCCTGGGTTAAGTAGATATGGGGAGAAGATTTTCGGCTGCGCCGAAAATCTTCTCCCCATGCGCATGAAGCTACCGCATATTTCCCTTTGGGGCGTAGCCCCAGGCCCCTTTTTGTTTTGTTTTTTTGCGGGGTAGCACCCCTCAACAGGTTTCACCTGCGGTGGGCTTTGCTTGCGCACGGCGAAACATGCA
>CAYFVX010000028.1:0-12684 GCA_964346425.1 uncultured Chloroflexaceae bacterium
GCCATTGCCATGTGGCTGTCGGGCATTTCGATGCGCTCCCATTCGTGGATACCGAAGGCTTTTTCGTAGTAGGCGATGGCTTCTTCCAGGTCATGGACAGCCAGTCCTATGTGATCAACGTGGGTAAACATTTTTCATTCCTCCTTAACTTGTCTCGACTTGTCTCACAATCTGTCACACCTCTATTGTACCAGCAGTTTTGCAAGTGTTTGACATATTTAACCGTGTAATCCTATGATTTGTGGTTTTTGTTTGCCAGTTCGTCGTCCAGCACTCAGGTGTTCCAGCAAATGAACGTGGGGCATGGAAACGGCAGGCTGTTTGTGCTATAGTCTTTAAGAAAAAGAACCTGAATCTGTGCATGTTTAATGCTCATTGTGAGCGTGTAAAAAGAGAGAGGTTTTCAGATTTTTTTCTGGATGTCTATGGAACGGATGCGGTCAACCGTGTGCAAGATGTATGCCTTGTATCAGGAGAGTGAAAATGTAGCAGATTGACGTGTGAATCTTTGGAAACGGACATATTCTGTCCAGTTGGCTTGCTATACTGAGATCAAGACGAGATTGCCTACCAGGAGAAAGGAGAAACGGTGTGACCGAATATGAAGCCGATACCGAGAGCAATACACCACTTGATGATACCATCAGGTTGCTGATGGATATTCCCCCCGACAAAGATATTCTGTTTGAGAACTACCTGGATTATGTGGCGAATGATGGGTTGCTCCCATACAAGCTAACGATTCACTATGGTGAAGGCAAGGCTGGTCAGTCGCTCTATACCCATATTTTGAATGGGGTGTTTGTGCTTGACCGGTTGCGCCGTCTGGTCGCGTTGACTGAAATTGAGACCCGTGTGCTCTTCACGGCCTACACGATCCACGACATCAACAAGATGGTTGCCGATGGTGACCGTGTCCAGTATACGAATCTGGTTGTTCGAGAGCGGGTTGTTCCCCTCATCATGGAATTGCGACTGAACTGTTTTTTTCCCGATTACGAAACGTACCTTGAGGATATCATGCAGCTTATGCGGCAGCATTCCGGGCATTTTTACGGAGGTATCTCTGAAGGTTTAGACCTGCGGCGTTCCAGTCGCTATGGGCTTGGTATCGAGCGGGTGCAGCAGTTGAAACATCTCGTGCGGGCAGCAGACAATGTTGACCTCTCGCATACGTTGGAAGAGCGACGTCACAAAGAAAACTTTTTGTATGAACTCAACGCTTTGAGTACCACTCAGTATACCTTTGTCACGCATCGCATTGCGGAACAGCGCGGCAGTTTTACCAATATTCTGCACAATGCGGCAATGGAGGTGTTGCAAGAACAGTTTGACCTGGTGCCCCTCTTGCTCTACCCGGAAGGGATTGCCTATCTCTGTCCGCGTGGACGTGAGCCGGTGATGGATGAGACGCTGCTTTCTGCTATTGCTGCACATGCGGCTGCTACTATCAACACGATGAACAGCGAAGGGTTTGAGGCGTTTATCAAGCCTGCCAATATGGGTATAGCTATAGATCGCAAATGCCTGGAGCTTGGTCTTTCGTTTGCGCGGTTGTTTGGTGTGGTGCAGGCGAAAGTTGAAAAACGGGCGTATAAGGCGGACAAGCGTGAACAACTTGCCAGCGATGTCGTGAACCGCACGCGCAAATATCTGGACGAGCAACAAGCGTCGCTAACGGACAGCACCAGCGTGGCAGTTGAGTCATTGCTGGAAGCGGGGCCTGTCCCGCAGACGGCGGAACGATTGCGTATTGGTGAACTTTTGCGCACCTACTATATTTTTGTGAAGGAGCACTTTGCGCACGAGGTTCCCAATCCCTGGGAGCGGCTCTACCAGATGCTCGATCTTTCGCCTGAGCGTCAAGTCGTGTATGACCTGTTCAATGCCCGGCTGGACCGTGCCTATGCAGTGGTGGCTGGTGAGAAGAATCTGTCAGACGATGAAATTCGCCGCCGTATCCATGCAGATGGTTCGCTGCTGATGCGCAGTTTTCCCAGGGATGACCCACGCGCATCGCTGCTCGCCAGCTATCTGCTGCAGGTGTTTGTTTTGAGTGGACAGGCTGCCCATTCGACTGACTTTGGGGATGCTTTGCCCAACTATATGAAGCAAAAGCATCGGCAGTGTGTGCAGTGCAGTTTGCCGCTTCCGACAACAGGTTGGGTATCTGGGAATGTGCGTTCGGATATTAAGGTCAATGTGTTTTCCAACCGTTTGCGTGGCGGACCTGGTGAACCAAAGAAGAATATCTGCGGTATCTGCGAGATGCAATTTCTGGCCGAAAAGCTCAACTACCGCGAGATCCGCGGCGAGCATACGGTCTATCTGCATATGTTTCCCTATTCATTTCAGACGGCGCCGTTTGTGCAAGGCTTGCGGCAACGTATTCAGCGTATTACGCAGCAGGATATGCTGGCTCTCCGGTTGCAAGATGCAGACCGTGCAATACGGAACATTGCGAGTGGCAAGTCAGCAACCCTCTCATTTACTACGCGCACGAAGGCGAATAAACCCCAACCGTATGGTATGTATATGCCGCGCTATAGTGAGACGCTCGGTGGGGTGATGACCTTTCCCGTCAATGCGGTGGGCGAAAATGATACGGAACGGTTTTTGTTTGTGGTGCGGTATGCGTTGTTGCTGCAGCGGCACTTTGGTTGCAAGGTGCTGGTTTCGACTGCGGTAACGCCACCACTTGACCGTGAGGCGTTTGGGGATGTCTATTTTGACCTGACGCCATTGAGCAGTCGGGGACTTATCCGACAGAATGATTATGCTACGTATGTTGGGACCACGCAACAGCCCGGAACACTGCATCAGCTCTGGGGACAACTGGGCAACCTGTATGCCATCCAGCAGCAGACGGTTACCTATGAGAACGATCCGCTGGTTGAGCTGGTCCGGGCGATGGGCGTTCACTCTTTGCAGGTGTTCTATGTGGCGGAGAAGCTGGCCGAGGAACGAGCGGGTAGCAGTAGCTCGGCTGGCTGGATTATGCGTACTATTGGCGAGGATGTAAGACAACTGGCTTTGAGTATAGGAGGAAGAGAAATGACGGAACTGGATACCCATTTGCAACGACTGGCAGAGATTGCCTGGAAAGGGCATTTGCGCGGGCAGTCGTTGGAGAAAAACTCGTTGATGGCTCCGATGAATGAGGTACTGCGCAAGATGGCGTTGCTGGGGCCAGAATTGAATGCGGAGGTGTTGCAGGCGTCAGCCATTCAGGAATTGTACGACCATATTGAGCGTATTCACAAGGGGGGGGGCAAGCGATTGGCGAATGCCTGCGAGGAGTTCGTGCGTGTGTTTTTTGCCGATGTTTTCGCCGGTGTATATCAAGGACGGCAGGCTCGTCTGCTCAATCATGAGAAAACACTACGTTCGGCGTTTCATTTTTACGTTCGGCAGCAGATACCGCGCAAGGCGGCGGCTACGAATGGCAATGGTGGCGACGCACAGGCTACATCGGATGTATTGGTAGATGAATCTGAGACGGTTGAAGAACAATGAGCGAAAGAAGGAGTTGAACTCGTGAGTATTCTTGAAACATATCGTGACCGATTGCAGGAGAGCTACGATCCCTATCCGCATGGGCGGTTTGTGAGTTTGTTGGTGTTGCGGCATGTCGAGTCGGAAGCTATTTTTCGCACCGAGGGTAGCGGTGAGCCGCTGAATAAAGAGTTTGTGTTTGCGGGTGAACGTTCGGGTGAGGATGAGCTTATGCAGCGTGTGGTTATCAGCAAACGGAAGCAGACGGCAGTGGAGCGGCGCATGGGGCGTGAGTTGTTGCGTGAGCATGGGTTGTTGCACGCGGTCACGGGTAAAGGAAAGAGTAAGGATAAAGCAAGCGAGATGGTCTGTTCGCTGAACACGAATAACCCTTGCGAAACGTGTGTGGATTGTATGGTCTATGGGTTTGCGGCTGGTGGTGGTGGGGCACAGCGGTCCCGCGTGATCACCGATGATGCGTTTAGCCTGCATGCGGCTGCTGAGGTTGTGGGTACCCGTCAGTTCAATGCGTTGTTTGATAATAGCACCATGCGTAACCCGGAAACCGGTCAGCCTTCGCACAGCATTGGGACGGACGAGTATGTACGCCCGGAGACGGTATTCTTCGATATTGAAACGTTGAAGGACGTCACGCCGGATGAGTTGCGCTATGTGCTTGGCAATATGCTGCGGTCAACACGGTATGGGGCTATCTCGTCGCGTATTGGCAAGGTGCGGAACCATTTGCTGATGGTTTCGTTCAGCAATTGTGAAATCTTTTCCAACCTGGAGTGGGTGCAAAACACGTATGACCGCTTGCGCGGTGATGCGCTGGAAGCAGATTTTCCTTTGCACATGTCCGTTATTGGGCAGGCGGCACGGGAGGCAGCGGAAGCGTTGCGTGAGCGGGTGATCGGTCGGGTGGATTGGCTCTCGTCTGACGAGGTAGGCGGGTTGGTAAGCGAAATCGGCGATCTCTACCGTGATACCTCGCAAGTTGCAGCTCTGCTCAAGCGGCTGGATAGTAGCTACCCCGGACGGCAATAGGAGGCGATCATGCCATATATTTACCGCTGTACGCTGCGCTTGCTCGAAACAACTTTTTTTAGCACCCGCGAGGTGAGTGACCTGTATCAGACCGAGCCGTTTATTGGGCATCTGGCTCTGAGCTATGCGCTCGGTCTGGCACCGGTACGTTATGCCAGTGATGGCGCGATTCACTACCAGCAGGATTTTTCTGCATTGAATGAGGCGGGGGTGTATGTCACTCCCGCCACGCTCCTGAACGAACATCGCTATCGAATCGAGTCTTTCAATGCACAGCCAGATACCTACTGGTCAGCTATGGGCAACAATACGCTGGTTACGGTACCGGCGGGTGGCTGGGCGCAACGTGACAGTAAAAGCTGGTATATCTCGGAAGGTGGTGCATCGAAGCCACGCAAGAAAGGGGCGGAGAATCGCCCGCAGTTCGGGCGTATTCGTGCATTGGGAATTGGTAACATAGCACAGTTCTTTGTCATCAGTGAGCAAGCACGCGATTTTCCACGCTATATTCGGTTGGGCAAGTGGATGAGCAAAGCGCGGCTGGTTGAGGTCAAACGGTTGCAGATTTTTGGGCAACGGGATGATGCACATGTTCCCTTTCTGCTGGCGGCGGCTGATTTGCCTGCAGAGACCTCGTTGCTGGCATTTGATTTGCTGAATGTCGCGCCAGTGCCGCTGATACGTTCTGCGCTGGTGCAGGGGGCGTGCTATGAGTTGGAAGAGAATATTGTGTTGCCATGTGGCATGGCATTTCAATTGGAGAAGAGCGTATGACGACGATTACGTTGCAGGCCCACGCAGAGAAACTGGCACCGCCCGATGCGGTGCCAGGCTATCACGGCAACTCTCCACTGCTGTATCATCAGGCACGTACTTTTGCGGCTCTGCGGCACGCGCCGCTGGTGATGAATACGTACCCGACCGGGACCGGTAAAACGGTTGCCGCCCTGTTGTGGTTGTTGCATCTGCAACAGCAGAGAGCAAATACGCTGGTGGTTGCTCCGACGAATGCGCTGATTGGGCAACATACTGCTGATATACAGGCGTTTGTGGAGCACAATGGGTTGGAAATGGATGTGGTTCAGGCCAATGCTGCGCGGTTGCAAGAACTTGCTCCTGACCTGCGTGCGGGTGAGCGGTTGCAGCGGTTGATACATAACCCGCGCACGTTTGAGGAGCGGCTGGGGCTTGATCAACATGTTGGCCGGCGGCCCTTTGTGCTGGTGACGAACCCGGATATCTTTTATCTGGCTTTGTACTTTCAGTATGGGCGGAAGGACCAGCGCAATATGTTTCAGGGACTCATCAGCCAGTTTCAGTATGTGGTGATTGATGAGTTTCATTATTATGACAATAAGCAGTTTGCCAGTTTCCTGTTTTTCTTTAGTCTGTGGAAACGGTGGGGATATTTCGATATTGCGGAAAATAAAATCTGTTTGCTCTCTGCAACGCCGCGCAATCAGGTGTATCGCTACCTGGACCGGGTGTTTGGCGAACAGGCATGGAAACTGGTTGCGCCTGAGAACGAGCCAGCCGAGAGTGCGGAACTGGCGACGACGCCGACGCTGGCAGAACTGCATGTGCAGGTGGTGTCGGGACAGATTGACGAGTGGGTACAGGAGCAGCAGGATGCGGTTGCGGCATGGCAGGCGGCAGACCTGGATAGTGCTATTATCAGCAGTTCACTCAATCGTATCAACCGTATCAATCATAGGCTCCGTTCGTTGGATCCTGTGCGTATCACAGGGCCAGAGCCACCCGAAGAGCGGCAACGAGTGCGTCCGCTGGTGCTGGCGACGCCGACGGTAGATATTGGCTATAACTTTGGGCGACCGGGCAAGCTGCGCCAGAGTATTGATCGACTGGTGTGCGATGCGCGTTTTGGCGATGAGTTGACGCAACGTATCGGGCGAGCTGGACGGGTGTTGGGACGGCAACAGACGAGTATACCGAGTGAGGCGGTGGTGGTACTCAGCGATGAGGCGGCTACGGAGCTTGCTCAGTATGATGGGCAGCAGTTTTCTCGTGGAGCGTGGGCGGCAGTTGTGCAGCAGTTGGAGCATTTGCCCCCCAAACATCAGCTTGATGGGTATATTGCGACTTATGCGTTGCGCGAGGCGTTTTATCCTCTTTTTCATGTGCAAAAGCTGGCTGCGCCTGATAACCGGCTGGAGGTAGAAGAGGAGTTGTTTCAAACCATACGCGAGGTGTTTGCGCCCCATACGAAGCAGCAGGCGTGGCAGCTTCGCCGTTCGTATGCGGTGTATGAGCAGCGTCGGGGCTGGTTGGGGGGTGCTGAGCGACAGCGCTGGGCTCTGGATGACCAGCAGAATCGTAAGCACCTGGCGCAGATTGTCGCGGAGTATCTTTCCTGGCTTGCATCAAGCAAGGAGCGGGAGGAGCAGTATCAGGCTGATCAGGTAGCTCCGCAATTACCGCAGATACTTTGTCGCGAACCCCAAAAGCGAGAGGTTACTACCTTTGTAGAATCGCAGGTAGCCCTGACGAAGGCGTTGTTTGCTTTTCGGGAAGCCTGGCAGGGGCCGATAGTTGGTGTCTATGATCCCCACCGCCTATTTTCGAGTGAGTTGGTCAATCAGTATGATGTGTTGCATCTCGTTGCTACTTATCAGTTTCGGTCGTTTCAGAGCTTTGCGGAGTTTGCACAGGTATGTGGTGCGGATGGGAGAATTGATGAGGGTCTCCCAATGTATCTGGAATTGCGTGATTTTCGTGAGCCACGTCTGGTTATCGGGTTTGCGTATGATAGTGCATTGGAGCGGACGGAATTTGAGCAGCGATATTGTCGCCAGGTGGTCGCTCTGCGCGGGTTTCATCTGGAGGCATATGAGCCAGGGACAAAAGCGTTTACATTGCATGAATCTCTAACGTCGTTAATCCGGGACGATTGGCTCCCCTGTCTGATAGTTGAGGAGGAGCATCAGGGTTTGTTGATAAGCAAGTTACGCGGGTCGCATTTTTACTCACGACAGTTGGTGGTGACGTTTCCCGGTGGCAATAGCGCACGCTATCTTCTGGTCACTGGATCGGCAGCATTTCATCTGTATGCGGCACTGGCTGGTGCTTTCAGGGCGATGGAACGATTGCAGGGTACTGATTGGATTGTTTTGTGAGGAGGACACCCTTATGACCTACCATCCCGATCTCTACGCGCTGGTGCTACGGCTACGCCCGCAGGATGGCGGTGCGTTGCCAGCCGTGCAAGGGCATGGTTTGCACGGGCTGTTTATGGAGTTGGTGCGCCAGGTTGACCCGGAACGCTCGAATGTGCTGCATGCGCAGGCGTTGAGCAAGCATTTCACGGTGGCGGCTCTGCCACGCCAGCGTGGGCCACGTGCGTTTCGCGGGCTGGAGATGCGTGTGACGCTGCTGCAAAGCGAGCTGTTTCAGCCCGTCACGCACGCGTTGCTGCAGCAGAGTGTGCGCCCCGCGATGCGGCTGGGGCAAACGTCGCTGGTGCTGGAGGATGTGCTGGGCACGCCGGAGAGCCATCCGTGGGCGGGCTATAGCAGTTTTGGCGATCTGGCGGCGCATGGGCAGCCAGCCAACCAGGTTTCGCTGCATTTCGCGACACCCACGTTTATGACGCAGGGCACGATACCCGGCAGCAATAAGCAGCGGTTGAATGTGTTGCCGCAGCCGGAAGCGGTGTTTGGTAGTCTCGCCCGTCGCTGAAATGACCTGGCTCCATCGGAGTTGCAGCTTCCTGATAGATCGGAGATTCACGCTCTGTGTCAGGAGGTGCTGGTCAAGAAGCATCGTATTGAGACGGTGGCGCACCAGTTGCGCAAGAATGTGCAGATTGGCTTTGTGGGGCAGTGCAGTTATGAGTTGCCTGCGGATGCGGAGCAGCAGCGTGTGTTGCTGTTGCTGGCGGATGCGGCGTTCTACCTGGGTGTGGGCGCGAAGACGACGCAGGGGATGGGGACGTGCCGGCGAACTGAATGAGGGAGCTATGCAAAATAATTATGTGCCGCTGGCGATGATCAACGCGCTGGCGTATTGTCCAAGACGGTTTGTGTACGAATGTGTGCAGGGCGAGATGCTGGTGAATGCACATGTGCTGGAAGGCTTGCTGCGCCACGAGGGGGTTGACCTGGGTGA
This sequence comes from uncultured Chloroflexaceae bacterium, assembly GCA_964346425.1. Classification (GTDB taxonomy): domain Bacteria; phylum Chloroflexota; class Chloroflexia; order Chloroflexales; family Chloroflexaceae; genus JAAUSY01. Next base: position 8,668 of record CAYFVX010000028.1, read on the forward strand.
GCGAACCTGGGTGCAGGAGGGCGTGCAGGAGCGGCGGGTGTCGGTGTGGAGTGATCGGTTGCGTTTGCTCGGTGTGTGTGATGTGGTGGAGCAATGCGCGGGGGAGTTGTATCCCGTGGAGTATAAGAAGGGCAAGCGGGGTCGCTGGAAGAATGATCAGGCGCAGCTTTGTGCGCAGGCGATGTGTCTGGAGGAGCGGCTGGGCTGCACGATTGCGCAGGGGGTGATTTTTTATTTCGGTGGTCGGCGGCGCGAGGCGGTGGAGTTTACGCCGGCGTTGCGGGCGGAGGTGGAACGGCTGGCGGCCGAGGCGCACGAACTGGTGGCGAGCAAGGTGTTGCCGCCGCCGATTACGCAGCGGGCGAAGTGCCGCTTTGCAAAGCGGTTTACAAAAAAGTCTACACATGTGAGCATCTCTTCCCCCATCTCTCCCAACGTTTTCTCGCTAATAGTGGTACATACCGCAATATATGCGTGTTGGTGAAGCAGGCAAGGGCGACTGTTGGTTTGGTATCAACGCTCCATTGGCACACGTCCTCGTCGCAAAAACACCTTCGTGACCTCTTCCACCACCGGCGCGATGATACCCACCACTGCGGCGATAAGCAGCAGCGAGAAGCCGGGAAAGCGCAGGTCCATCGCCGTATTGACGACCGGCGTGAGCAGGCAGAAGAGCGCAATGGAGAGACTGATGAAGGCGGCCCCGATGCTGTAGGGGTTGCGGAAGAGGCCAATCTGCCAGATATTGTGCGTGAGCGAACGGGCGGTAAACGCACGATAGAGCTTCTGGAAGATATACGTCATAAACGCGGCTGCCCGCGCGGTGTCCAGGCTGGTGCCAAGTATTTCCAGGCTGTAGTAATACACCGACATGATCATAATGGTGGCAGTTACCGTCTGCACCGTGATGTGCGTCCACATGGTACGGGTGATGAAGGGGGCGTGCCGTTTGCGCGGTGGTTGCCGCATCGTGTCCTGATCGCCCGGTTCAAAGGTCATCGCCAGCGCGGGGAAGCTATCGGTAGCAAAGTTGATCACCAGTAGCACCAGCGCGGTGAGGGGGATAGGTAGCCCGATGATGTAGGCAACAATAAACGCACCAACCTCGCAACCATTGCCGGAGAGGATGTAGGAGAGATAGAGCCGGATGCGGTAGATAACATTGCGCCCCTCCTCCACCGCATTGGGGATGGTGCTGAAGCGGCTGTCGAGCAACACGACGTCCGACGCTTCATGCGCCACGTCGGTACCTTTGCCCATTGCAAAGCCAATGTCGCTCTCTTTCAAGGCAATCGCATCATTCACCCCATCGCCAGTCATGCCCACGATAAAGCCGGCCTGCCGCATCGCATGCACAATCTGTGCTTTGTGCTGCGGCGTTACCCGCGCAAACACATGCACGCTATGCAATCGTTGCAAAAATTCGGGCGTGGGGTCTTCCAGTTGCGCCAGCTCGTCGCCCGTGATAACGGCTTCTTTGAACGAGAGGGTTTCGTCTATAATGCCCACCATGCGGGCAATGTGATAGGCAGTCAACGGATTATCGCCTGTCACCATCACCGTGCGGATACCCGCCTGCCGCAACACCGAGACCGCATCAACCACATCTTCACGTGGCGGGTCCATCAGACACACCAGTCCGACAAATGTCATATCCCGCTCGGCTTCCTCCCGCGAAAGTTGCTGTGCATCTGGCGTGCTTCGGTCTGCCAGAGCTATGACACGCAACCCGCGGCTGGCAAGCTCGCTAATCGCTGCTTCTATATGGCGACGACGTTCTGCGGTCAATGGCATATCTTCCCCATCCAGATAGACATGGCTGCAAAGCGGCAGCAGGTTTTCTGGCGCACCTTTGGTGAAGACATACGCGGTTTGCCCATCGGGAGCGGGATGGATGGTCGTCATACGCTTGAGCGTCTGGTCAAATTCATGCTCAACCACTCGCTCTGGCATTATGTGTTCATCCGATTCAAGCGGTTGGCTTTCCAGCCAGCGCAGCATGGCGGTTTCGGTCGGGTTGGCGTTGTTGTTGCAATAATGCATGATGGTGCGCACGCGGAGCAGTCCTTCGTGGGCGGCTGGCTGCTCGATCAGGGATGGTAGGCTGGCTATCTCAATCATCTGGTTGTTCAGGTAGAGATTCGTCACCTCCATCTGGTTGGCAGTCAGCGTGCCAGTTTTATCCGAGAGCAACACGTTCATGCTGCCAGCCCCTTCCACCGCTTTGGGTTTGCGGATGAGTGCCTGCCGCTCGACCATCGTCTTGATGGCAATAGCCAGCGTGATAGTGAGCACGGCAGGCAAGCCTTCGGGAATGGCAGCAATGATCAGCGCAACCGCGTTGATGAATGCCGCCGTGAGCGCGTCCAGCAGTGTAGAAAAGGTGACGACCGACAGATCGCTGAAGCCGTCTGTCAGGTTTGAGAACTGGCGGAGAAGCCCGAAGCCGATGACCAGCGCGACAACCCAGATGAATATCTTCGTCATGGTATTGCCCAGGTTATCGAGTTGCTCATCCAGCGGGGTCCGCATGGTTTCGGTCTCTGCCAGGCGAGCAGCGATTTTGCCAATCTCGGTTTCGGAGCCAGTTTTGGTTGCGACGATGGTGACGTTGCCCGACAGAATGGTATCGCCACGATAGAGCATATTGTACTGGTCGTTGATAACCGTCTCGGCGGGCATCGTGGACGGATCAACTGTGACCGACATGGATTCGCCGGTCAGTTTGCTGGAATCTTTTTCGGCATTGACAGCAGCAATCACCCGCCCATCCACCGGTGCGATGGAGCCATTTGGCAGGTACACGATGTCGCCGGGCACGATCTGGTCCATTGGTATTTCAATACGCTTGCCATCACGGAGTACCAGTTTCATTGGCTTATCCAGCGTGCGCAATGAACGGGCAGCGTCAGAGGCTTTGCCCTCCTGCCAGAGACCAAAGCCAGCCATAATATTGAGCATGACAAAGATAGCGACGCCTTCCAGATGGTCGCCAAGCAGCAAACTCACAATGGCTCCGATGAGCAGCAGACGGACCACGGCATCACCGGTCAGTTGGTTCCAGTAGCGTTTCCAGAAAGGGTCGGCAGCGGGTTCGGGGATAATGTTTGCGCCATAGGTTGCGTATCGTTGGTCGGCCTCTGCGCTGGTGAGGCCCTGGTTTGCGCTGGTCTGAAAGTGTGCAATGACGGTTTCGGCGGTTTCTGACCAGGGAAGCATCGCTTCATTCGATATGAGGTGGAGGTTCTCGGATTGATCCATGCAGTTTTACTCAGATTGTTTCAGTATGTTCAGAAGGAGAAGAAGAAACGGAACGGTAGCAACCACGCCAATCGTTGAGCCGCACTTTGAACACATCGCGCAGGTTGCGCAACGAGTCGCGGAAAGGATCAACTTTGGTTTCGGTGCCATACCGCCAGTAGACCGGTACTTCGGCAATACGATAGCCTGCCTTACGCGCCAGAAAGAGCAATTCGACATCGTAGGCGGTAACGGCAGATCCCTGAATAGGACGAGCATTTTCGCCATAGATATGCATGCGACGGAAGAGATACTGGGTAGCTTCATACGAGAGAGCTTTGAAACCACATTGGGTGTCTTGAATATCGCCAATGGCAACAAACCGTACAATCATATTAAAGATGCGCCCCATGAAATGGCGGTGCCAGGGTTCACCAATGCGCTGCGCACCGATACCTTCGCGTGAGCCAATAGCGATATCATACCCTCTAGTAAGATGGCAATGGAGTTTTTCCCAATCTTCAATCGGGACCGCCAGGTCTGCATCACAGAGGAGCACGTAGGTGCCCCGCGCAGCCAGCGCACCAGCCCGCACGGCAAAGCCTTTTCCATAATGGGGCCGACGCATCACCTGCACGCCCAGATGTTGTTCGGCAAGAGCGGCGGTGTTGTCATCACTCCCATCATCTACCACGAGTACTTCGGAACGAAAAGATTGTTTTTCAAGATAAGCCTGAATATCTGCAAGCGTTTGCGGCAAACGTTTTTGCTCATTAT
>CAYFVX010000029.1:0-12431 GCA_964346425.1 uncultured Chloroflexaceae bacterium
GCCACGATAGATGAGTTTGAGCAAGGGTTGAAACAGACGATAGAAACGCAGACAGCGGAGCAGTGAGCAATCCGATGTACCTTCTCTCCTGCTCCGCCTTTGCGCCTTTGCGCCTTTGCGTGAGGCACTGCCCGGACGTTACCGTGAATGAAAAATAGGGGTTTGGGTGATAAGGTAGGGGTTTGGCGGTGCCAAACCCCTGCCTGGGGGGGCAGGCGAGCCGCCTGCGCTCCCAGGGACCGTACAGGTTTACCATCAGAGTCCTGGTTTGCCGCCGGCAACCCCCTACGCAACTACGGCATAATCTTTTGACAACCAGGACAATGAACAAAAATCTCGCGTAAGGTTCAGCCATGAGCAACGAAAACGATCCATCCCGGCCACAGCAAGAATCACCCACCACCCCATCTGACGGGGAGGCTCAACCACCAGCCACCCCGCCCACACCCGACACCACGCAGGCACACGGAGTAACCGATGAGCAGTCCATACCCCCTGCGGCTACGCATGCGACGGAGGCACAACCTGAGATGGAGACCCGCTTCCCACCTACCGCTCATAGCAGACGCAGTTTTCGCAGCCGGTTTCCTGCGCATCGCATTGCCACCACGCAGTTGGTGAAAGCCTACCTGTATGACGTCTGGCGGCTGCTGCAAGAGGCAAAAATCCCGCTCATCGGCTTCGTGCTGCTCACTAGCATCAATGTCGCCTACCTGACATTATCCTACAACCATCCCGAATGTCTCGCCTTTGCCGCCGGCCATCCGCAGGCGTGCCTGTCCCTGCCGCGGGCCATCTTTGAAACCATGCGCATGTTCGTGTTCGAGGTCAATATTGAATGGCCCGAACACCATCCCATCGGGCAATTGTTATTTTTCCTCACCCCCATCCTCGGCGTCGCCCTGCTCTTCCAGAGTGTGCTGGACTTCAGCCGCCACCTGCTGGACAAGGGTAGTCGCCGCGAGGCGTGGCAAATCTCGCTGGCCCGCACCTTCCGCGACCACGTGATTATTTGCGGCCTGGGGCGCGTCTCCTATCGCATTATGACGCAACTGCTGGAAACCGGTTACGAAGTGGTTGTCATCGAGCACGACTGGAATAGCGAATTTGTGCCCGACGCGCTGAAACTACGCGTACCCGTTGTCGTTGGCGATTTCACCGATACGGATGTCCTGTTGCAGGCAGGGCTGACACGAGCCAGCGGCATCATTGCCGGTACCAGCGACGACCTGCTCAATATTGAAGTCGCGCTCACCGCCCGCCGCCAGCGCGAAGACATCCAGGTGGTTATGCGCATCTTCAACGATGATCTGGACAGAAACCTGGAACAGATCTTTGGCCCCAACACTGCCTTCAGTTCCTCCGCGCTCGGTGCGCCTACCATGGCGGTGGCGGCGGTCAGTTGCAGCATTGCCTCTGTGCTGCCGCTGGAGCATACGGTGCTCGGCATCGCAGAAATCACCATCGCGCCCGACAGCCAGCTTGCCAGTTTTGGCGGTGCCATAGAGGAAAACTACCATGTGCGCTTTCTGCAATGGCTCGATCCCAGAGGGTGCTGGAGCTGGCCTGAGCCGGGCCTGCGGCTATCGAGCGGCGATGTTGTGCTATTGCTCGGCAGCATTGAAAACCTGGAACGGCTGGCGCAGGATAATCAGCCGGGCAGCCAGTTTGCCGTACTGCAGCCGGAACGTCCGCTGCGGGCCGCCCCGCCTATCAACACCGTGATTGTGTGTGGCCTGGGCAGAGTCGGCTACCGCGTCGTCCGCGCACTGGCACAGCGCGAGCCACAACCAGAGATTGTGGTCATCTGCGAGAACGCCGCCAGCAATCTATTTGTGAAGCATATCCAGGACGAACCCGGCATCCACATTATCGCCGGCGATGCACGAGTAGCCGAGGTTTTGCAGCAGGCTGGCATCGCCACGGCCTATTCGATTGCGGCCGTCACCAGCAACAACCTGACCAACATTCAAATCGGGCTGGAAGCCCGCCGCCTGCGCCCGGAGATTGATGTGGTGTTGCGCGTTTTCAGTGCAATGCTGGCCGAACAACTGGACACCATCTTCGGTATGTACACTGCCTTCAGCACCTCCGCACTGGCCGCGCCCACACTGGCAGCCGCCGCTATGGAGCCAGGCATCAGCTACGCGCTCAACATTGGCGGACGGTTGCTTTCCACCACCGAGCTACCGATGCAAAACGGTGATATGTTTGTGGGCAAGACAATCGAACAGGTGTATGCAGCGCACAAAGCGATTGTCGTCTCGCTCCGCCGCGGGCAACAACGCACGATAATGCCCGCGCCACACGTGGATTTGCAGGCTGGCGATACGGTTGAGGTGCTGGCAGACATCGGCATGATTGCGCAGTTGTCCGCGCAGGGGCGGAGGGGAACACGGCGGAAGAGCCGCAAGTTGATCAAGTGATACCAGGTTCGGATGAAGAATGAAAAAAACTGCCCGAATCTTTGCCCGGATGTCCGGACTTTGCGCCCTTTGCGTCTTTGCGGTTCGTTGAACTCATTCCCCGAATGAGGTATGAGAGCGTACATCTAAACGCAGAGACGCAGAGGCGCAGAGATGCAAACAGAGCAATTTGTGTTCATCTGTGGTGAACGTCATTATCCGTATCTGGCGTCAGGGGCTGCATACAGCACAATTCCCTTTTTCATAATCTCACGGATGAACAGATCATTCCACACCAGACGCTGGTGAATGTCCTGCGGATCGCGCACAAGTAAATCAACCGAAAACGGCGGAGCTACCAGACTCCTCACTCACCCTCCCCCGTCCCACGCACAAACACATTCGGCCAGGGCTTGAAGCGCGTGAAGAAAGCGGTACTCTCCACCTCCACGCCATCCTTCTCAATGATGCGATGCACCACGATGTCGCGCCCCTGCCGCGCCACATCGCTCTGGAAGACCGTACCGGCCGGGCGCGAAGCATCCTCCACATACACCGGCGTGCTGGGGGCTGGCACCTCGTTCGAGATGTAGGGGCCATCGAAACGCACCGTGCGGTCGGGCTTCGTGCCGTAGAGTTGCACGGTGAAGACCTGGTTCGCCTCGTCTATCTCCGTCTGCATCAGTAGCCAGTTGCCTGTATCGTTGACAAACTTCAGGTCGCTGATGCCGGTATAGATCGTCGCGTCCATGCCCGGCCCATCCCCATAGGGGCCATAGGCAAACCTGTCATACCAACTGATATAGAAAGGGTGCGCGTGCCGTTCGGTGATGGGCAGGCCAGCCCAGAATGCGGCGCGAAACACTGTGGTTGAGTCCTGGCAGATGCCGCCGCCCCATTCCAGCTGCGTGCGGTTGCCGATGACGGCGTAGCCTTCCACAAAGCCATTCTCCGCGTTGATGTCGCCAATCTGCGTGTTGAAGGAAAACTCCTCGCCCGGCGCAATGAGTACGCCATCCAGATGCGCCGCCCCCGCTTTGATGTTAGTGATGCGATAGTCGGCGGATCCGGCAAAGCTGCTCTTGCCCTCCGCCACCAGTTCCACAATGCCCAGGTCATCCAGGTTGCTTGCGGTGATGCCTGGATAGAGGTTTTCTATCGGCAGGGCGACTGTGCGCCTGGTCGTCGTGGTGCTTTGCAACGCCGCGATTATACGCTCGACCGCTTTCTTCTGCTTGATGCGCCAGCCTTCACGCCCGGCGGCAACAATTTGCAGTGCGCCATCCTGGAAACCTAGCCGTGGTTCCACACTGCCACTATCCACGCGTTGCGCCAACCCTTCAACCGCCTCCGCCAGTTGCTCCTGGTCTATCTCTACCTTCAACTGCTCATCACCAGCGTCAATATGCACCAGTTCTGCCAGTTTCTCCGGCTCCCAGCGATATATCTGGTCACGATGGGTAAGCACCATAGTCGGGGTGAGCAGATGCTGCGCCTGCACCTGCGCTACCTGCAAATCCTGGTCGTCTATGGCTGGCGGCAGGTCGCGGCTGCGGATAGTAACTTCCTGCGCGGTGAGTGTTTGCAGTGCAACCACAATCTCATGCGCCGTCTCATCCACCAGCACCTGTCGCCCGGTCACGCCTGGCGTACCATTGACCACGCCCCCCGCCACGCTTAGCTCGGCATCACGTGGCGAGTATTCAAACTCCTCCGCTATGCCCAGAAGATACGTTTGCAATTGTGGCTCATCAATAACAAGTTGTGGTGCGCTATCTATGCCGTCTTGCACCAGCATCACCAATTCTTGCCAGCGCGTTAGGGGCCCCCCATGCTTGCCCGTCATAAAAGCGGTGTCCGCTATCTGCTGCGGATCAATCGTAACCCCCAGTTCCTCCAGCGACGGGTTCCAGACCTGCCCTTTATAGGAAAGGGTAAGCGGATGGCGCGTAAAGGTCAGATGGCGGGCGGCAACAATCGTCTGGATGGACTGGCGGTCCAGATTGCCCAGGGGTACGCCCTGTATACTTACACCGGGGATAGCACGATTGATATACAGCAGGTGGATGGCATACGGCAGAATAAGCGGCGCAGTCAACACGGCAATCAGCAGCACCATCAGGAACCGCCGCAACGAGAAGGGACGCAGCAGTGGCGAGGAGCGACGGGAACGGGAACGGACCGCCCCGCTTTCCGCTGCCTGCTCACGCTGCTGGCGGGTGCGGGCAGGTGTCGGGGAAACTACCCCATCGGAGTCAGGTATATGTTCGCGACGTGGGCGCGGAGCTTCTCTCCCCTCATCCGCAAGCGGATTCTTGCGCCGCGCGTGGGATTTGCTGCTCTTTTTTTCGTCGTTCTCATCGCGGCGGGGTGGCTCGCCATTGTCAGCATTCCCTGACTGGCTACGGCGGCGATGAACGGGGCCATATTTCTGGTAGTATTCTCCAACAGGCATAGGGCATCCTCTGCGAGACCGTTGAGCGTTGACCACGAATGGTTGATCGTGAATGGTTGACCGCGGACAACCAACAATTGACCGCAAACCGTTATTCTACCAAATTCGGATAATACCTCTTACCATAGATGAACACAGATAAACACCGATGACACGGCGATTCTCTGTGCATCTCTGTGCCTCTGCGCCTCTGCGTTTCATACGCAATCAGGCAAACACAGTAGTATCCAGCGGTAAATAGCTCTCCATGCAAACCACGCACGCTAACTCTCGTGGTATAATTGCAAAGTGTTTGTGCCTGCAAAACAGGCATATGCCGGTCATGATACCCAGTTTCAGCCATTCTGACAAGTAACGTCGCAACATAATGAACATTGTATTCCTGACAGCAGAATATCCCCCGCAACCCGGTGGCGTTGGCGACTATACCCGTTGCCTTGCGCAAGCACTTGCGGCCGGCGGTGCTACCGTTTCTGTGCTGGCAACAGGGACGGCTCTCCTTCCAGCGGATTGCTATGCTCCCCAGGATGTAACCGACGGCAATGGAAACACGCATGCTCCATTTGTCTGGCCCGTTATCTCCTCCTGGAAGTGGTGCTGCTGGCGCGATATTATTGCTGCACTGGACCTGCTCTATCCGGATATTCTGCATATTCAATACCAGACCGGCGCGTATGGCATGCACCCGGCCATCAACCTGCTCCCCTGGCGATTGCGCGGACTATCCTCGCGCCCGCGTGTGGTCGTAACGTTTCATGATTTGCTAGAACCCTATCTTTTCCCAAAAGCCGGGCGGTTGCGCCGCTGGATCACCATGCGGCTGGCGCAGGACGCAGATGACAATATCGTGACGAATAGCGAAGACGCTGCCCAACTGCAAGGAATCGTCAAGCCAACCATTATCCCCATCGGCTCCAACATTGCGGTTGCGCCACCGGAGGGCTATCTGCGTGAGCAGTGGCGGCTGCAACTGGGGGTGAGCTCGGATGAGTTTGTCATTGCCTATTTCGGTTTGCTCTCGCGCAGCAAAGGGATAGATGTGCTGCTCGATGCACTCAAACTGCTTAACCACACAGATGCGAGTACGCGCTACCGGTTGCTGCTCATCGGCGGAGCCGCCACCGCTCCACAGGACAGCACGTATGCTGCCGAAATTGAGCAACGCATTGCTGCGCAGGAACGGTACATTATCCGCACCGGCCATGTAGACGAAGCCGCCGTCTCCGCCCACCTGCTGGCGGCCGATTGTGTGGCATTACCGTTTCGCGCAGGCGCATCGTTTCGCAGTGGCAGCCTGCTGGCAGCCCTGAGCCACGGTCGGGCCGTTATTACGACGGGAACCACTAGTTCGCCCATAAGCGCGGACGGAGAATCTCTGGAGCATAGGAATGTCTCTTCATCCTCCCACCTGCCCTCATCCCCCGGCCCCTTCTCCCTGGGGGAGAAGGGGCGTTCGGAAGACCCTCTCCCCCAGGACTCTGATGGTAAAGTCCGTCCAACCCCTGGGAGCGCAGGCGGCTCGCCTGCCCCAGGCAGGGGTTTGGCGGTGCCAAACCCCTACCTGATAACCAATCCCGCATTTACCATCAGAGTCCCCCAGGGAGAGGGGTTTGGGGGGAGGTCGTTGCCAGGAGAAGAAACCGCTACGTCCGCACATATGCAGCCCCCCCTCGCCCCCCCGCAACTCGTGCATGGCGACAACGTCTGGCTGGTACCGCCCGAATCGCCGACGGCCCTGGCGGAGGCGGTGCAACGACTGGCGCAGGATGAAAGCTTGCGCACGCGGCTAGGCACAGGAGCGCAGCAACTGGCCGCCCACTTTGGCTGGGAGGAGATTGCGCAGCGACATCGGGAGGTGTATGGCTTTCATTCTTTTCAAGACAAACCACAGATGAACACAAATGAACACAGATAAAGCCAACACCCTCTTTGTCCACTTGTCTCGTATGTTTCCCATTGAAAGAGAGATATTCGCGGTTTTCGTCGTTCCTTGCCTGTTTATCCGAACCTGACATGAATCTCCCCGCCCACATCACGCACGTCAAAACGCCGCCCATCAAATGCCAGGGAATTAAAACAAAACTGGTGCCGTTTATCCTGCGCAACATTGTATGGCAGGAAACGATGGGTTGCTGGATTGAGCCATTTCTTGGCTCCGGTGTGGTTGCGTTTAACGTGGCACCCGCGCGTGCGCTGCTGGCAGATACAAACCGCCATATTATTGCGTTTTATCAGGCGGTACAGCGCAACGAAATCACGCCGCAGACCGTGCGCGATTTTCTGGCTGAAGAAGGGCAGCACCTCGCCAGGGATGGGGCTACCCATTACTACCGCGTGCGTGAGCGGTTCAATGCCCACGGCTCGCCGCTGGATTTCCTCTTCTTGAACCGTGCCTGTTTCAATGGTCTCATGCGCTTCAACCGCGATGGCAAATTCAACGTCCCGTTCGGGCATAAGCCCAACCGCTTCGCGCCCGCGTACCTCAGCAAAATCGCCAACCAGGTCGCGTGGGTGGCGCAGCAGATGCAGGGCAAAGCGTGGACCTTCCGCGTTGCCCGCTGGCAAGACACATTGCACGAAACAACCAGCGAGGACTTTGTCTATCTCGATCCGCCCTACATTGGTCGGCATACCGACTACTTCAATACGTGGAGTGATGCAGAATCCGCAGAACTGGCATCCGTGACGCAAACACTGGCGGGAGGTTTCGCACTCTCGATGTGGTACGAAAATCGGCACCGCCGCAATACGCACATTGAGCAGTGCTGGCCCAACGCAGACATCCGAGTACACCAGCACTTTTACCACGTCGGCTCAAAGGAGAGCTATCGCAATACTATGCAGGAGGCACTGATCATCAAGCCGAGGTATGCTTGTGCCGACACAACAGAGCAAATGAGAGCGTAGACCTCTGTCAGACAATTTCCACAATTGTTGACAACATTTTCCATTCGTACACTTGCCTCGTTCTCCTATCGTTTCTGCTATAATACCCATAACAGTAAGGCAAACCAGCAAAGGAGTGGCAGCAGCAGTGGACGACCAGACTACTCCACAAGATAATTACGATTCACCGTGGAAAGATATTCTTGAACATGCGTTGCCGCAGTTTTTCGAGTTCTTCTTCCCCGACATCCATGCCGAGATAGATTGGGAGAAGGGGTATGTGTTTCTCGATAAAGAATTCGATAGCATGGCTCGCGATTCCGGAATGGGCAAACGCACGGCGGATAAACTGGTGCAGGTCTGGACCAGAGATGGCACGCCCATCCAGGTCTTCATTCACATCGAAGTGCAAAGTCAGGAAGAAACAAACTTTCCACACCGTATGTTTGTGTACAACTATCGCATCTACGATAGCAAAAATGCGGAAGTTGTCAGTCTTGCCATTCTGGGGGACGAACGCGAGACATGGCGACCCACAACCTATCACCGCGCCCGCTGGGGCTGTTCGACCACCTTTACTTTTCCCATTGTCAAGTTGACGGACTATCGCAAGCGATGGGCATGGCTGGAAGAACAAAGTCGCCATAATCCGTTTGCGTTGATTGCGATGGCACACCTGAAGATGCACGACACACAACACCAGGCGAATGAGCGTTTTAAATGGAAAGAAGAACTCTCACACCTGTTATATGAGGGCGATTTGTCAGAAGAAGATATTCGCCATACGTTTCGGGTGCTTGATTGGATGTTGCGCTTGCCAGAAGACCTGGAGGTACGCTACTGGCAAGGGTTGCAAAAGTATGAGGAGGAAAAAAATATGCCGTACATAACCAGTATTGAACGTATTGGAATGAAGCGCGGGTTAGAGCAAGGGATACAGCAAGGACGGCAGGAAGGATTAGAAGAAGGATTGCGCCTGGGCATCCAGGCTTTGTTGAAAGTACGGTTTGGTGCTGAGAGTATGTCTTTGATGAAAGACATGGAAACAATCAAAGACGTCACGAAGCTGGAGCAGATACAGCAAGCTCTTACAAGTGTTGAAAAGCTAGACGAAGTGCGCAAACTTCTGAATTCCTGGAATAACTAATACCAAATTCGAGTGATTACTTGTATTGACTGGTACACTAGAGCGCATTGCAATCACTCATCACTCATCACTCGTCACTGGTATAAGGAAATATCCAGAGAATAAGGAAATTTTTCATTCTGTTATGCTCTTGCCCAACATATGCAGAAAAATGCCGAGTATTTTGCCCAGGTCGCTGATATGGTATTCGTCTCTATCTATCGAGATGCGCGGCGGTACCATAACCAGAAATTTCCAGAGGCTTCCAGTGGTGACGACACCATAGATGGGGGCTATACTCTGCTGCTTTGCCTGATTAAACAGGTCTACGGCAAGCATTTCAGCAATACACTGGGGTATCCCTTGACTGATACGGTCATTCTTTGCTTCGACAACGGTGATAACCGGCGATTTTACATACAATTGCTCCGGCGAGAGACTGATGAGGAAATCACATACCCCATTCAAACCCCGCGATGCATCAATCGAGAAGTCTATGCCGGAGAATATGCTGATCTGTTGATTGGTCAGACGACGAATATACGCCAGCAAAGGGGCAATGATGAACTCCGAGCGAGCTTTTTCCGTGTCAATTGCTGTGGCTAATGGGACGTAATCACTGAACAACTGCACCAGCAGTTCAGGCGGGGTAACCGGGACAACATCGGCAAAGAGGCTGGTGTTTTCTCTCAGTTCAATCTGGAAGGTCTCTTGCAGGCTTGCAAGCGTAAATTCCTTGTATGACATCGCATGTCCTCTGCTACTTTTTGCTTTTTCTGTTGTGGTTTTGCGGCAAAGCCGCAAAACCACAACAGAGGGGCAAACTTACCCCAGGGCCTCGATTGCGGCGGCGATACGCGCCACGCTACGATCCTGCCCAAGCGCATCCAGCGTTTCAAACAATGGCGGAGCCACCTTGCGGCCTGTTACCGCCACGCGGATTGCGCCAAAAAGCTGCCCGGCCTTCAAGCCTAATTCCTCTACCAAAGCTCGCAGAGCCGTCTCTATTTGCGCATGATCCCACTCGGTAAGCGCGGCGAGCTTTTCGTGGGCGGCCTGCAGCGCAGTCACCGTACCGGCCGTATCCATCTTCTTCTGCACCATAAGCGACGGGTCCGGATAGCTCACTTCGCGGAAGAAAAACTCCAGCAGTTCAGGAGCCTCACTCAGCTCTTCCACCCGTTCCTGGATAAGCGGTGCCAGTTTCAGCACATAGGCTCGCTCTTCATCGGTTGGATGCTTGCTGATAAACTCCACGCTCGACAGATAATACAATATCCGGTCGGTAAACTCTTCAAGCGAAAGTTTGCGCACATACAGCCCATTCATATCTTTGAGCTTATCCGGGTTCCAGCGGGCCGGCGAGGGTTGGATACGGTCCACCGTGAACCGCTGCACAATCTCATCCCTGGACATGATTTCCGTGTGGTCATCATAACTCCAGCCCTGCAAGGCAAGATAATTGAACATCGCTTCTGGCAAATAGCCACGCTCCCAGAAACGATTGGTCGCAACATCATCCTTGCGCTTGGAAAGTTTGCCTTTGCCATCCTGCCGCAGAATATTCGGCACATGGATGAAGGTCGGCTTGGGCCAGCCCAGAGCCTCATAAAGCTGCACATGATAGGGCACGCTGGGCACCCATTCATCCCCGCGAATGACGTGCGTCACACCCATCAGATGATCGTCAACCAGATGCGCCAGATGATAAACCGGCATGCCACTCGATTTGAGCAAGACAACATCATACAAATCGCAATTATTCACCTCGATACTATCGCCACCCCGCACCAGATCACGAAAGGAAGTCATGCCCGACAGTGGCACCTTGAGACGCACCGTATACGGCTTGCCCTGCGCTTCTGCTTCTGCAACCTGATCGGGCGACCAATCACGCTCAGGCCCCCGAAAGCGAAAACTGTGGTGCCCTTTTTTGCGCGACTCCTCTTTCATTTGCTCCATTTCTTCGGGCGTGACAAACGACTTGTACGCATACCCTTTTTCCAGCAACTGATCAACATAGGTGCGGTAGATACCAGCCGCATGCCGTTCTGATTGGACATAGGGCGCGTGTGGCCCCCCAATATGCGGCCCCTCATCCCAATCAAGTCCTATCCAGTGCAAGGACTCCATCAAATTATTGACGGCTCCCTCGACATACCGTTTTTCATCGGTATCTTCAATCCGTAAAATAAACTGCCCACCGTAATGACGAGCAAACAACCAGTTGAACAGAGCGGTACGTACCCCTCCAATATGCAAAAAGCCTGTGGGGCTTGGCGCAAAACGGACACGCACCGGCGGCGTAATTTCGATCATACACTTCTCCGTGTATCCAAAACCATTTCATACTCCACGCTATTATACCGCATCCATCAATCAACCGCACGGATTTTTTTCTGGATTTCTGCCGGCTGATTGATGGGCTTCTGACCATTTTGAGAGGATTGAGGTGACACCGTCCGCAATATATCTACCGCTTTGTGGACATCATCAACCACGCTATACAGGCTGGGATGATTGTTCGAGACATACCCCTGCGCAACCGCATGGTCAAAGAACCGCAACAGCGGGTCATAATAGCCGTGGATATTCACAATAATCACCGGTTTGGCATGATACCCAAGCTGGCGCAGGGTCACGGTTTCCATCAACTCTTCCAGCGTACCAAAACCACCGGGTAGTGCAACAAACGCATCCGAATAATCATCCATCAGAGCCTTACGCTCACGCATGGTTGTCGTGACAATCAACTCACTGGCTTCAATCAAGCCCACCTCGCACTCCAGCAACGCCTGGGGAATAATACCAATGACTTCGCCACCGCCAGCCAGCATACTGCGAGCCAGACTCCCCATCAACCCAATACTTCCGCCCCCATAGACCAGCCGAAACCCCTGGGCTGCCAGCATGGAGCCAAGCGTTTCGGCTGCTTCGCGATACGCAGGGTTTTGCCCTGCCTGGGAGCCACAATAGACACATATTGTTCGAGACATTCTAACACCATATTGTACTATGAAGAAAGCAGAGACTTTCTGACCACAATGTATTATAACAGGAACACAACATACAAATGCCCGAACGGTTTGCGACCGTTCGGGCATTTGTACACACTAACGTGTGCGCGGACTATTGGTTCTCAAACTGCTCGATTGCTTTCATCACCTTCGTGCCATAGACGGCAGAAGGACCACCACCCATCAAAACTGCCACGCCAACCGCTTCGGCAATTTCTTTGCGGCTTGCGCCTGCTTGCATTGCTGCATGAACATGGGTCGCGATGCACCCATCACAGCGGACGGATATGGCAATGCCGAGCGCGATGAGTTCTTTGACTTTTGTGCTGAGATCCCCCTCTTCGATGGCGGCCTTGTGCATTTGCTTGAAGCCAGACAACGTACCGTTAATTTCTTTGCCCAACACCCCCATCATTTTCATGAATTCTTGCATTTCTTCGGGGTAAGAAAGATCAGCCATTCGTAACCTCCTTAAAATAGTTAGTTCAATGAAGTGCGTCAACCGCTACCTATTGTAGTCTGGCCGGTTACAGTGTATTTAC
>CAYFVX010000030.1:0-12375 GCA_964346425.1 uncultured Chloroflexaceae bacterium
CGGCAGGAGTCGTATCAGTCTGCCCCACCACCGCCATACCTGCCTGGATGCCATCTTTTTCGCCTCTGGCAATCGTCATCACCCGGCGGCTGGCATCCGGCGAACGCACAATAATCTCTGCCTCCAACAAACGCCAGGGATGTTTTTCCTCAATGGCAAGTTGCTGGCGTAAACGACGATTTTCAATAAGCAATTGCTGATGGGTCACCAGATTTGCCTGAAGGTCTCGCACCTGATCACGCAATAACGCATTTTCTGCCTGCAATGTTTTCACCTCGTGCGAACCCCCCCAGAGATCTCCCACAGCATACTGCAGGCGGGTAAATGTTTGCACAATAGGAGTGAATGCCTGTTCGACCGTGCCACGGGCTGGTGCCAGCATATTACTCCGGTCAAGAAACATCAACAACACCGCAAGCAACCCCAGAACCAGAGCAACCATGAAGGGACGTAGGGATGCAAAAGGAGCAGTTTCTCCTCGCAATTTTAAAGGATGATTGTCAAGGTAATCACGCATATACAACGATTAGTTATGAGCTAATACTTTGCTTTCCTCGTATTCTGTGTACGAGTCAGAATATCACGATAGATTTTATTGTCAAAGTTTTCGACCATTTTGCCCGCTCCTCGCGCCACACACGAGAGAGCATCTTCCGCAATATAGACAGGCATACGGGTCTCAGCAGCAATACGACGGTCCAACCCATGCAAGAGCGAACCACCACCAGCCAGCGTAATACCATGCTCCATAATATCGGCCACAAGCTCTGGCGGAGTTTCTTCAAGTGCTGCCCGTACTTCCTGCACCACTGTATTGACTGGCCCGGCAATACCATCACGTATTTCCACACTGCTTACTTCGACAGCTTTCGGAAGGCCAGTCAAAAGATCACGTCCACGCAAAACAACTTTAATTTCTTCATCAAGGGGGTAGGCACTCCCAGCAACAATCTTTGCCTTCTCAGCCATACGCTCGCCTATCAGCAAATTGTATTCTCGACGGGCAAACTGAATAACAGCCTCATCTATTTCATCTCCGGCAGTACGAATAGAGTGGTTGATAACAATACCACCCAGGGAGATGATCGCGACCTCCGTCGTTCCACCACCGATATCAACAATGAGGCTCCCAATGGGTTCTTCAACGGGCAAGCCAGCCCCAATAGCCGCGGCCATTGGCTCTTCGACTACATAGGCTTCACGCGCGTTGGCACTGAGCGTGGCATCACGTGCTGCTCGTTTTTCCACTTCCGTCACCCCAGAAGGAACACCCACAACCACCCGTGGCCGTGGTGGTATCAACCCCAGCGTCCGTTCATGGGCTTTGTTGATAAAATAGCCCATCATTTTTTCAACAACATCAAAGTCTGCAATCACACCATCTTTCAGGGGACGTACAGCAATAATATTTGCGGGTGTTTTGCCGATCATTGCTTTTGCTTCAGCTCCTACCGCATGGACACGCTTGGTTTTGTTATCAATCGCCACCACCGAGGGTTCACTAATAACAATACCTTTGCCACGCACGTAGACGAGCGTATTGGCTGTACCAAGATCAATTCCCAGGTCACGGCTAAACGTACCCAGAAAACCATTGATAGGGTTAAAAGCCAAGTTCTTTACTCCACACTACACCAAAAAACCGTCAGTTCCAGCCCCTGGACAAACCAGGCGTATCTTCAAACGGAACCTATTTCTTTGGCAATTATAGCATATCTAAGAGCAAGTCAAACATAAAACCCGCTCGCGTTTGCACCGAGGGCTTTTGTGTGGTATCATCAGTCTGTGTGTTTCAAACATGCTATACCTGAAGAGACGGGTCGTACCAATGGTTGCTACTAGTACGTAAGCAAACCGGCGTCGTGCGGTGCCAGATAAAACTTTTGAGGTAGCCTCAAACATTGAAGCAACTGAGAGAATCAAAATTTGCCCTCTTTATCCACTATTCCCATGTGGTTTTTGTGAGAGAGATACAGAGGCACTTGTGCCTGCCGTTCGTGCTGCGAGCTGGCAGGTTTTTGTCGTCATGACCATTCCAGGAACTTATCCAGTTTATCCATTTAGTGCCATCGTTGGTCAAGAACGTTTAAAACGGGCACTCATTTTAAACGCTATCAACCCGCATGTCGGGGGTGTCTTGATACGTGGGGAAAAAGGGACCGCAAAGTCAACCGCAGTCCGTGGGTTGACGCGGTTGCTGCCTCCCATCAAGGTCGTTCCAGGATGCGTTTATCACTGCTCCCCAGAACAACCGGCCGGTTTGTGCTCCATGTGTCAAAACCATCACTCATCTGAATCTCCTCTGCATAGCATCGAACAACCTACTCACCTGGTTGAAATGCCCGTCTCCGCTTCCGAAGACCGCGTTGTCGGATCATTGGATATCGAACATGCCATCACGGAAGGCGAAAGACGCTTTGAACCGGGCCTGCTGGCCCAGGTCAATCGTGGGGTGCTCTATGTTGACGAGGTCAACCTGCTTGACGATCATCTGGTTGACCTGCTGCTGGATGCAGCCGCTATGGGAGTCAATACAGTCGAACGGGAAGGGATGAGTATTTCACATCCTGCTCGCTTCATTCTCATTGGGACAATGAACCCCGAAGAAGGAGAACTGCGCCCCCAGTTGCTGGATCGCTTCGGGTTGGCTGTCGAGATCCATGGGTTGAAAGAGGTGAACACCCGCACTGCAGTTATTGAACGACGTTTTGAGTATGAAGCAGCACCAGCCAACTTCATTGCAAAATGGCAACCGGAAGAACAACAACTCGCAACGCGTATCATCAAGGCGAGAAATCTGCTTCCTGATGTGCGCATACGCAAAGCTGATATGACCCTGGTTGCCGCACTTTCGCTGGAACTGAACGTTGATGGGCATCGCGCTGACCTGACCATCCTTGAAACAGCACGCACCCATGCCGCATGGGAAGGCCGCACCACGCTGAACCAGCAGGACATCCAGATGGCTGCCGAGTTGGCCCTGCCACACCGTATGCGACGCCAACCCTTCGCGGAAGCGACAATGGATAGCGATTATATCCAGTCATTCCTGGAACGACATAATCAACAGATCAACACGCAGGCAATCCAAGAACAAGACGGTAGCCAGGGTGAAAAAAAAACTCTCGTGACGGAGGATGAAATAACCCAGGCAGCCCCGCACGCCGAATGGGATGGTTCACAAGTTATTGTTGGCACAATGGAATCCGCGGGAAGTCCTGGAAGCAGTCAGCCTGCGCAAAACGAAACCAATGCAAATGATATGGTGTATGAAGCCAATGAAATCTTCCAGGCACGCAAAATTGAAGGACAACGTGACCATCGTGAGCGACAGGTAACCGGTAAGCGGAGCCGCACAAGTTCATCACGTAGGCAAGGACGATACATTCGCAGCATGCAAGTGCATCGAGTAACGGATCTCGCCTTTGATGCAACGTTACGGGCAGCAGCTCCCTACCAACAACGTCGCCGTACCAAACAGACAAATCCATGCCCATCACCGGCTGCCGCACAAAAGACTGCTTACGCACATCCTCCACAGCAGAAAGAACCCAGAATTGTCCTCTATCGGAGCGATTTGCGTCAAAAAGTGCGTATCCATCGCACCCGCAATGCCGTCTGCTTTGTGGTAGATGCCAGTTGGAGTATGGCGGCTGAAGAGCGGATGTGCGCAACCAAAGCAGCTATTCTCTCGCTCTTACGAGACGCATATCAACGAAGAGACCTGGTGGGGTTGGTGAGTTTCCAACGTACTTACGCAACCATATTGCTGCCCCTCACCAATAGTGTAGAACTGGCACAGAAACGTCTGCAAACCATGCCCATAGGAGGCAAAACACCCCTGGCACGTGGTTTGTTGACCGGGTACGAAGTACTTGAACGCGCACGCAAGGGCAACCCGGAAATCATACCCATGCTGGTCATTCTGACCGATGGACAGGCAAATGTCGCAATGACCAATATGACACCACAACAAGAGTCCTACCGCGTGGCCGAGTTTATCGCCGACCATGACATGCGTTGCGTGGTCATAGATACTGAATTCACCGGTAGCGAACAGGCCCCAAATAGTATGATTTCCGCGCACGCTTCGCGGGCACAATTACGATTTTCTCATCTGGATCAAGGGTTAGCTCGCTACCTTTCGGAGCATTTGCACGCCGAATACTATCGCCTGGAAGAACTCCGCGACGGCGGTCTTGCACAGATGGTCCGCACCCAGTTGCATAGACAGAGATAATGCAGCAGGCAGTATGTTTTCGATTTTTTCAATACAGTATTCTTTTATAACAGGGATATGAACGCACACACAAGTATCAGGAGGGATGTTGGTGATGACGGAATTGGACCGTAGAGAAGGCGTTGCTGAGGGAGAAGTGTTGAATAGTTTGCTACAAGCAACACACGCTTCAGAAACTCCGGCAACCGTAGCAGAAGAAACAGCAAAAGAGCACACTGCTCCGCAGTCTCAGTCTTCAACCGAAGCACAAACTGATGGCACTGTGACCAGTACAAACCATACAGAGGAACCAGAAACCTCTCCATCACAAACCACTGAAGAAACGACTGAGCCTTCCCCAACGGAAGAAACCCAGGACAACCAGGAACAGACACCCACGCCAGCGGTTGAAACAAACCCGGAGAGTGAACTGACAGACAGCGGTTCAACAGGTGGAGAGGCTGGAGCAGAGACTGGAGCAGAGACTGGAGCAGAGACTGGAGCACAGACTGATTCTTCAGCAGAAATGCCAGAAGCAACAACACCACCAGACAATGGTGAAGCTTCTACGACAGAGCAATCTGCAACATCTGGCGAATTCTCAGACGAAGGAGCTGCCAGTTCAGCAACCTCGGATGAGAAGCCTGCGGAGGTTTCTGAGGCAACCTTTACCCCCAAAGAGAATAACGCTCGTCCACGCCGTCTGAAAGACCTGGAAGTCGGTATGGAACTGGATGGTCGTGTGACCTCAGTCGCGCTCTACGGGATTTTTGTTGATATCGGTCTTGGCAGAGATGGTCTGGTCCATATTTCGGAGATGAGCGATAAACGTATCGAGTCTCCTTCAGAATTGGTCAAAATTGGCGACAGCGTGCAGGTACGCGTCAAGAAAGTTGATCTTGAGGAACGACGTATCAGCCTGACCATGCGTCCACAGCGTGCCGAAGAAGAACCAGAACAGAAAAACTTCAAACGAAACGAGACAGACCGCGAAGCACTCTCCCAACTCAAGGTTGGGGATATCGTGACCGGTTCTATTACCGGGTTGGCTCCATTCGGAGCGTTTGTGGACATCGGTGTGGGCAAGGATGGACTGGTGCATATTTCCGAACTGGCAGATAGCCGCGTAGAAAAACCAGAAGATGCGGTCCAGGTCGGTGAAGAATATTCTTTCAAAATTCTTGAAGTGGATTCTGAGGGCAATCGCATCAGTCTCAGTTTGCGTCGGGCGCAACGAGTCCAGCGGATGCAGCAACTTTCCCCTGGCGATATCCTGGAAGGCAAGGTCAGTGGGTTGGCACCTTTTGGTGCTTTTGTGGATATCGGAGTTGGTCGTGATGGCCTGGTGCATATCTCACAGCTTTCCAATGACCGCGTTGGGAAGGTCGAAGATGTCGTGAATGTTGGCGACACTATTTCAGTCCGCGTGCTGGAAGTAGACCCCCAGAGCAAACGTATCAGCCTGACGATGCGACCAGAAGAACCCCCAGAACCAGAAACGCCAGAAGAAACCCAGGCGGAAGAGCAGGTTGAGGAAGAACCAGCCGCTGCCGAGCCACCCCCACCACTGCCACCACCGGCCCCACGAAAAGATAAAGATGGAAAACAACGTGAAGGCAAGGGGCGGCAACGCAGTGGACGTGGCGGCGCACGAACTCCTTCACCTTCCTCGCAGAAATCGGTAGAAATTTATGTTTCGGATGATGATCCTGAAGAGGAGTTTGAAGGCAATGCAACGCTGGAAGATTTGCTGAGCAAGTTTGGCAGCCCAAACTCTTATCGCAAGGACAAAGACCGTCGCCGAAGCTTCAATACTGAGGAAGAAGAAGAAGACGAAGAAGATCGCTATGTCAACCGCAAAAAGCAACGGGATGCTATCCAGCGAACCTTGCAGCAAAAAACTGCGGATGACGATGAATAACCGACCAATTATGCAGTAACCGACCCGGACAAAACCTGAAACATACTTGCAGGATAGCAAAGTGTCGCTTGCATAGAGAACGGCACTATGCTATTCTGTATGCTGGTGAAGGAGTGGCGGGGAAGTTTCTGCCCCACAAAGAGAGGGATAACAACACATGCCGAAACGAACATGGCAACCCAAACGTATCCCACGTCGTCGAAAGCATGGCTTCCTGGAACGTATGAGTACCCAGGATGGGCGTGCCGTGTTGCAACGCAGACGACAAAAAGGGAGACGAAAATTAAGTGTCAGTAATGAACGACGGGCTCTGCGACAAGGACATCGGTAGTCACCTGTCGCTTTGTCGCTGTTGTCTACTGAGCAAACAAAACATACAAGCAAAGGTCATGAAGGAAAATGAAGCGTTCAGCTATGAGCTACCAGCAGTCAGTCCATTTCCAGGCTGATAGCTGATAGCTGGCAACTGGACGCTTTTCTTTCAATTTACGCCCACCAGAAAGAGGGTGTTCTTCAAAGTCAGTGAAGCGTTCGTGGCGTCTGCGCCGTCCTGAACAATTTCAACGTGTTCGGTCCCAGGGACGGACATACAATCACCCGTTGATACGGCTCAATGTTGCGCCCAATCGCCGCCACCAGACCCGTTGCGGCTTTGTGGTTGGTAAACGCATTGGCAATGCTGTGCAACGCAACCGCGCCAGACGGCGGCTCAGGGAAGCTGTACGGTTACTTTTTCCTGATATTAAGCCAGGGATGGACCTGGTCTTTGTCGTTCGGAATCAGGATATCGTCCATGTACCATTCACCGCACTGATGGAAAGTGTTGAAACGCTTTTGCAGCGTGCCAATGTGTGGAATACAACATATACGCAGGAATAGCACGTGGGCAAATTTTCGTTACAAAACCAGTTTCAAGCAACTATGAGCAATCTGCTCATGACAAAATCAATTGAGGCATAACTATTATGGGTGCAATCTGGGGAACATTTGTTGGGTTTATGGAACAGGCCTTGCTGTGGCTGTCAATCTGGACAGGCAGTACTGGTCTGGGCATTATTATCTTTACCATCTGTGCGCGGTTACTTATCTTACCACTGACGCTCAAGTCCATTCGATCAAGTCGGAAAATGCAAGAACTGCAACCCAAGATCAAGGAACTCCAGCGCAAACATGGCAAAGACCAGAAAAAACTCCAGGAAGAAACGATTAAACTCTATCAAGAGTATCAAATCAATCCACTGGGTGGCTGTCTCCCCATGTTACTGCAGCTTCCCATCTTTATTGGTGTGTACTGGGCAGTCCTCCACCTGATGGATCCGGCCTATAGTGAGCAACTCAGCCCGACCGTCCAGGCGACCATCGCCAATAACCAGGAGGTCCAGGCTATTCTGGCACGGCCCTTTCTGGGAATTCTTGATCTAGGTATGAAACCATTTGAAGATACAAAGTTTGATATGGAACACTTTAATGGTTTCCTCTATCTGGTATTGCCCATATTGTCTATTGTTTTGCAATTTACCCAACAACTGATGGCTATGCCCCGAGTTCAGGACCCGCAACAGAAGGCAATGTCACGCGCAATGCTGTTTATGCCACTGTTTTTTGCGTACATCACCTTGATTTTCCCCGCTGGTGCCGTCCTCTACTGGGTCACAAGTAGCATCGTTGGCATTATTCAGCAATATTTCACCTCCGGCTGGGGTTCATTAGCAAATTATCTCAAGTTTCTACCACCAGATAAAAAGTCCAAAGAGCAACAACAGCCTGCTGCAGTGACAGAAACCACCGAAACGGTCGAAACTGCCAGTAGCACCCCCGCCGTGGCAGCATCCAGACCCACCGGCTTCTGGGATGTCCTGAATCCGCTGACTGAGTCCGTGGTAGAAGAAGGTGGTTCAACAACTGCAGCAACCGAGATGAGACAGGAGCGAACAAGCGACCAGGAGCAACGGCAGAGACCAAAACAAACATCCTCGCGCCGTTCACGTCGTCGCCGCTAGACCAGGATGTGCAGCAAGGACATGTTCTTTTTCAACAGATAGAGATGGTGCTAAAAAACAAAAACCTGCATCCCACGTGAATATTGTCTTCGCGTTGAACAAGATGCTCCAATCTGTTTCAAAATGTCATTCCTACACCCTGGCTAGAAACAACAGAACAGGGGAACAGGGGAACAACCATGAAGAGTATTGAGATCAGTGCTCGCA
Source organism: uncultured Chloroflexaceae bacterium (assembly GCA_964346425.1). GTDB lineage: Bacteria > Chloroflexota > Chloroflexia > Chloroflexales > Chloroflexaceae > JAAUSY01. The sequence continues at coordinate 8,348 of CAYFVX010000030.1, forward strand.
CAGTCGCAGAGGCTGTCGAGTTAGCATTAGAGCAACTGAGAAAAGATCGCGATGAAGTCGCCATCGCCGTGCTGGAATCAGGTGAAGGAGGAGATGAAGCACTGGTTCGTGTCAGTGTTGTCGACGAAGACGAAGACGAAGAATCTCCATCAAACACAAGCGGGCTTCGAGTTCCCGAAGCAGATGATATAGCGGGAGTCGCCCGAACCCTGCTGGAAGAAATGCTCAAACGTATGGACATCCATGCCTACGTGACAGCCGTAAAAACACGAGTGCCCGATCAACAGGGTGAATCTGAAGAAGAAACGGTCACCCTGCATATTGAAGGAGCAGATGAACAGGCAATGGGCTTGATGATCGGTCGTCGGGGTGAAACATTGCACTCACTACAATTTCTGCTCAACATGCTGGTGAGCCGCCGCGTCCACCGCTGGCCCCATCTGGTCGTAGATGTGGGCAACTATCGTCAGAGGCGTCGCGAATCGCTGGAAGGTCTTGCGCATCGGATGGCAGAACGCGTCTGTCAGACAGGACGTGCCATTATGCTAGAGCCGATGGCAGCCTACGAGCGTCGTATTGTGCATCTTGCACTACGCAATGACTCGTCTGTCTATACGCAAAGCGCTGGCGAAGGCGCAAACCGAAAAATTGTTATCCATCCCAGGTGATACCACATGCCCAAAGGGAACAACGGTAGGTGATAGACCGAAGACCGCCGACAAGCATTGGACACCTATCGCAGTCGTTGATGCTTTTGCAAAGGGCAATACTACGCAAAAAAAAACATCCCCTTTTGCGGGTGATGCCAAAGGGGATAAGGAGCACGAGAAACCACGAAATCACACAGAACCCAAAAATAAATAGGTATCCCCTCGCAGGCAACTTCTGCGAGGGGATTTTTATAAGGATGTTCTGCACAACACCCATCCATGCTGTTACCCGTCACGTTGTCTCCCCAAAAAGCATTGCAATACGGTGGTACGTACCATGCTCATCGGTTTCTGGTTATGCAGAAGGTGAAATAGGCGACAATTGCTGTACCTGTGCATTCATTTCTTCGACCAATCGTTGCATATGCTCTATCAACAGATTCTGCCAATGCCGATTATTACTAAAGGTGGGAACCATTTCGATAAGTTCCTGCATGTTCTTGATCTGCGCCTGCAACGTTCCGATTGTCGGCATCATATCCTGATCTTTCCGCTGCGACGAGCGCAAGGTCGAGCTAATATCCTGAAAATTTATCACCCGTCCCATAGGTTGCTGATTGCGACCAACCACCGTGCGTGTATGCGCAAGCACCGTTTTTCCATTGGAAAGCTGGAGAATATTTGAGCTTCCGGGACGCGTCGGATGCTGAGCCAACAACGCCATCCCTTCACCCAGAATAGAGACCGGTTGACCTTTCAAATGATACGCTGGTAGACCCAGAAGACGCTCAGCAGTCGCATTCACGGAAAGTAATGTATTGTTCGTTCCGATCAGTATCATTGCCTTTTCTTCAGTATCCGATCCAGTGGTATTTGCTGTCATCCAGGGAACTGCTTTCTCTTGTGCGACCGTTGCGGTTTCGTTATACATATAATCAGTCATGGTACTCCCCCTGCAAAAGCTTTTCAAATGAACAGACAACTTGTTTTTCCTTACCTTATGACTAAATTATAAAATAAAAAACCCTAAAATCAAGTGGAGATACAGTATAGAACAAGTGGAGACTACTACAAGTAGTGCATTACTAGGTTAATTAGTATAATTTTAACGTATTTTTTCCGTGCAAAAACGTGCAAAAAGACAATATATACCATGTAGCATATCAACCCAATAGTTTAAAGAAGGTAAAAAGAAGGTTAAAACATACAAAAATCCACCTGTACGCCCTTTTAGGGTAGAATTACTCTTGAAAAAGAGGCATCAGCAGGTTTTTTTGCAAGAGGCCAGCAGAGCAAAGAGGTTCTGCAGAGGTTATTCACGACACAACGCTGGAGGCTCGATATGAGCTACCTGATTGATGTCTGTCAGCGCATATTTTATCAGAAAGATACCCTGCACCGGTTCTTCACCAATCTCGGGACGCTTACTCACGCCGGTTGCCTCAGCATCCAGCTTCAAGAGATACCCACCCTCCTGTGCCGTCCAGAAATGAATGGATGAAGATTCAAGCATTTGCATTTCACTGAAAAACTGTTTTCCATCTTCAATCGTATAATAATGCGTTGGCATACCATCAATAATCACATCACTGTTTACCAATTGAGCATTTTTCAGCAAACCTATCATGTGGTCTGGGTTGAGTGGGGGCAATTCGTGTGCTTCTGTCGAACGTTGACATGTTTTTTCGCCCGTCTGGGGTATGGTTGAAAGCATATAGGACGTCTCGTCAATAGTATATACTTCGAGAAGCGAAACATCTTCTTCCGCATAAGCAAAAGCCGCTCCTCGAAATGACAGACTGGCATGCAAGGTATTTGAAAGAGTGTTGACTTCCACAACCATCATGGTTGTCCCCTGCCGTTCCGGCCTGAATTGTTCGAGAAAGGCAAAGGTTATTTCCATGCGATAGCTCTCTAAATCGTCCAGACCGGTCGAAGGAGTAATCGTGACAGTACTATCCTGCTCACGATTCTGTGTTGTAGCAGATGACACTTTGCTATTTTCAATGGTAGCCGGGAAAAGCGAAACGCTGGATGGATTGGTCGTGGGCGGAGCATCACCTGATGTTCCAGGCATAGCGGTCTTTGTAGGAGTGGGGACCGTGGTTGTGTCTCCGCTCGAAGGAGTAGTCGTCTCTGCACCACAGGAACAGAGCACAACCAGCAGAAGTGTCAATAACAACAGCACATATCTTCTTGACAAAAGGTTATGCATAGGATCAGTGCTCATAAGCTATGGTTTCGGGTACATAAAGGCATATTTGCAAAATATTGGCCCCTCAACAGGTTTCACCTGTGGTATGTGTTGCTTGCACCAGGCAAAAGACGCACTCAGTGAAAGGTTTGTGGTTTTTGCGGCGTAGCCGCAAAAACCACAAACCTCACCAGAATGGGCTGGCACGCCCCCGCGTGCGTTTCCTCTGCCCGTTTGCAAGCTGGAGGCTTGCAGTAGAATGAATCCCATTGCGGGATAGAACCCCATTGAAGGTATTGTTCCTACACCTGCGGTGAAACCGCAAAAAATTCGCCAACCAGGGTAGCAACAACCTACGGTTGTCTATCGGGCATATTCTCCATATCAGGCATATTCTCCATATCGGGCATATTCTCCATATCGGGCAGTATGGTACTCGGATCAATAGCGTTTTCGCACGCTTCGTGCAATTCAATAGCTCCGACACTATCAACATTTGTCAAGTCATACTGAATATTGAAGGTACCGTCGACGCCCGACTGGTCTGTCCCAACCACTTCAGCATCCATCTTCACCAGATAGCCACCGTCCTGGGCAATCCAGATGTCGCCACTAGCCTCTTCCACTGTCTCGATTTCGCCAAATGCAGCACTTTCCTGATCAATGCTATAGTGATCGCTGACAACTCCATTCACTGTTTCCCCTTCTTCTACCAGACTTGCTCCCTGAAACCCTTCTACCAGATCTCTTGGATCCATAGGTAATGGTTGCTCCTGGCCTGGAAAGAGCATGCATTGCGGGGAATCTGAACCGGGGATATTGCCCAGAATGTATGATTTTCCATCCACCACGTACATTTCAGCTTGCGGTGCTGGCATACCCGGTATTTCAAACGCTGGCCCCGAACCACTGAATGAAATATACTGGTTGCCTGTCGTATTATCCGTTTCAACCGCCATCTCTACCTTGCCACTCTGTTCATTTCCAGTAGCATCCTGACCAACCATGGAAAAGAGCATCTCCAGACGATAACTGTCAAGTTCTTCCAGGCCACTGCTGACTTCAAGGGCAGTTCCATCACCACTGGCGGTTTCCTCGTCACCACTGATGGTTTCCTCGTCACCACTGGCGGTTTCCTCGTCACCGCTGGCAGTTTCCTCGTCGCCACTGGCGGTTTCCTCGTC